>JBJHBX010000046.1:0-12848 GCA_050485725.1 Gemmatimonadales bacterium
ACCTCGATCTCGTTCGGTCCGTCCCCGATGCGAACCGACCAGTGGGGCTCCCGGAACGGCGCATCGTCGCCTGGGTTCATGATGAGTTGTGGCCGGAACGCGAAGGCAAGGGCATGCTCGCACGTGTCCAGGATTCCATCGTTGTCGAGGTCGGGGCCGCCTCCGGCGGTGCATGAGTCGAAGGTGATCGACGGATCCAGCGTATAGCCAACCTGCCCGCCGCCCATAGGTGGATCCTCGGGGCATTCAATTATCGCGGTTTCCGGGTCACACTCCGTCATCGCCATCATCAGCCGCTCTTCCCCCCGGGTCGTGATGGGCGCGCCGGACCGGATAGGGGCCGCGCGTCGGGCCGACTCCGGGTCTGCCGGGAATGAAAGTGTGACCGGGCGCACGAACACGTAGGGCCGGCTGACGAACTCGAACGCCCCAATCAGAACCGTTCGACCTGCCGCGTCATACCCCTCGAAATGTCCGCTGGCAGTACCTCCCCGCATTCCCTCGGGCGCTGCGTATACTTCGAGGGGCTCCTTGCCAGTCCATTGCAGGCGGTCCAGGGACCGGACCATGACCAGTTCCAGCGGAGGTGCGCCCGCGAGCAGTCCATCGACACCCAAGACAGGCACGCCGCTTCGTGCTTCCATGGCGCTGCGCAGGTCGGACGCATCCGGTCCTGCGAGGAAGGAACTGAGGTGAACGGCGCGCTGCGGAAACGGGCTATCCCGGAGCAAGGCGAACAAGTCCGCGCGGACTTGTTCATCGGCCAGCGCGATCGCCAGCAACCGCGCCACGGTCCTTGTCGCCTCGCGGGATGGGTCAGGCGAAACGGTTCGGGAGGGACCTGTAGTGTCAGGTCCGAGGGGCTCCCTTGCCTGCTCGCATCCCACCGCGAGGAGCAAGCCCCCTGCGCAGATTGCGCAGATGCCAGCCCTCAGGTGGGTCGAAAGGAGTCGCGTCTTGCGGACCGGGGGGGGGGTGCTCATTCCGTGGATTTCCTCGTGCCTGGGTGAGATCGATTGCGCTACTTATGGCGGAAGTTCGACCCGCGCGGCCGAGGTGTCAAGGCACCGCTCTCGAGGGCATTTGGGCCTTGCTGCGGGCGAGTAGCAAAAAGCGGGAATCCAGGTTTCCGGGGACAAAAGGCCCTTGAAATACCCCCGAAATCTTGGGGATATGTCTCATTCAAATGCCGGGAGGGCGTCCTGCCCCCACCGGTGGCGCAGGGATTCTGATTCAAACGTTTGGTGGAGCCCGTGGATCGTATCGTCCAGGGTGTTGCCGTGGCTTTTCCGCCGGCTCCCGAAGGTGGGCTCGATTCCCTTCTCGGCCCACTGATCAGTGCCGAGAACGCTGAGGGCCGGCTTCCCCCGTCGCTGGGGAGGCTGAGCCCGCCCCCCTGCTGTCCTCCCGCTCCGGGAGGTCAGCCCGGGACGATCGCCCGAAAGCCCCCCTGGTCCTGTCAAGGATGTTGAGCGGGAGATGCGATACCGGGCGCCGGATCTCCCTGCGACCCCCTCAGCCGGTCCGGGAGCCCGGGATCCGGCTCCACGAAGAGCGTCCGGACCTGCTGCGGCACGACCGCGCCCGGGGGCGCCTTCCTGGGCTTCCGCACGTGCTTCCGGAGCGTCCAGTCGACGGGCACGACCCCGGCATGGCGTGCGTCGGAGTGCAGCGCCGCCAGCACCGCCGCCTCGCGCAGGTCGCGGGCCGGGGGGTTCCCGTCGCGCCCCCAGCGGAGAATGACGTGGGCGCCCGGCGCCTCGCGCACGTGCATCCAGACGTCGTCCGGGGCGGAGTGGCGGAAGGTGAGGTCGTCGTTCTTCCGGGCACCGCGCCCCACCCGGATCTCGAGCCCCCCCGAGCTCCGGAAGCGGCGGTAGGGAAGGGCGCCGGTTCCGGGGTCGGTCGGCACGCGGCCCCGCCCCGGCGAGCCGGCTTCCTCGGCGCCACCCACGCGTGCAGCCAGGGCCTCCGCGTCCGCCTCGCCCCGTCGCACGGCGTCGACGAGCGAGGCCAGGGCGTCGGCCTCGGCGGCCACGCGCGCGATCCGGCCCGGCAGCTCCGCCCGCGCCCGCTCGGCCCGCCCTGCCCGGTCGTAGTAGCGCCGGGCGTTCTCGTGGACCGGAAGGGCCGGGTCGAGCTCCACCTCGACGCCTTCTCCGTCGAAGCCGCGCAGCACGGCCCGTTCGACCCCGGTGGGCACCTCGCCGAAGCGCGCCAGCAGGAGGTCGCCGATGGCACGGATCGGGGCCGGATCCGGGGCGCCGTCCAGCTCCCTGCGAAGGGCGCGTTCCCGACGCCTGAGCCGGTCCAGGGCGGTGTCGGCCCGGGCCAGGAGGGCCGCGGGGAGGAGGAGGGCACCGGCCGGGGTCGACCCCGCATCCTCTCGGAGGATCGCCATGGCGGCGAGGAGCGACTCCGCGGGTTCCGGCGCGGTGTCGGCCGGATTTCCCTCGAGGGGGAGCGGGTACACGATCCGGCCCTTCGGCGAGGGGGTGATCCAGGCCCCCCACGCCCGGGGGTCGTGGATCCGCTCCAGCGCCTCCCACCCGTCGGGGCCCAGGAGGGCGTCCACGTTCAGCGACGAGGCGCCCGCCACGCCGCGGAGCACCTCGCCTCGCCCCCCGGTCACCTTCTCACGGAAGGCCTCCCGCGAGAGTGGCGCCCCGTCGGGCCCCCCGGCCCGCGCTCCGGTGGGGAGGGGCGCCCAGGGCGCTCCCGTGACCCGCGTCCCCCCCCTCGCATCCCCCGAAACGAGCACGCCGCGGATCGTGCGGCTCCGGTGGCCCACCACCACGGCGTTCCAGCGGTTTCCGGAGAACTCGAGGACGAGTTCGAGCCCCTCGTCGCGGCCGCGCACCCGCTGGAGCCCCACCACGAGCGCGCTCTCGTCCGGGAGCGCCCGGATCCCCGTGACCCGCGCGGGAAGGGGGCGGGCCGCCCGATCGGGATCCACCGGGCCCAGCATCGAGAGCCACCCCGCGGTGGGGTGAAGCTCGCAGGCGAGGGTGGCGTCGCGCAGGTACAGCAGGACCCGGCGCCCCTCTCCGTCCAGGAGGAGCGCGCGCACGCGGCGCCCGTCGAGGGCGGCATCGAGTTCCCGGGCCACGGCCCGGGCCAGCAGGGGGTCCCAGCGCATCGGCATCCTCCACGATACCGAAGGGCGAGGGGGTTTGACACCGCCGCCCCCCTTCGTCTATCGTCCGGCGCGCCCGGCGGCGATCCCCCGCCCGGCGGCCACGGAGCTCGCTCCACCGGTGCCGACGGCCCGGAAGGCCCCCACCCCGAACCCCCTCCCTTTGTCATTCGTGTCGGCATCTCCCGACGAGAGCATCGCCGCATGACCGCGGTCACCGACCATCCGGTACTGGTGGCGGCCGCGGAAGGTGTGCTTCCCCCCTGGGCGGTGGCCGGCACCGGGCGGCGGGAGCACATTCACCGCGTGCGCCGCCTCATGGGGAGCTGGGCGAGAGAGATGGGGCTCGGGCCGGACGAACGGGCAAGATGGACCGCCGCCGCCACCCTCCACGATGCGCTTCGTGGTGCCCGGCCTTCGTTCCTTCGCGACCAGGTGCCGGCGGAGTTCCGGGACCTGCCCGGGAGCCTGCTCCATGGCCCGGCAGTGGCGGAGCGACTGCGGTCGGAGAACGTCGACGACGAGGGACTTCTCCTGGCGGTGACCTTTCACTCCATCGGGCATCCGGCGTTCGACGCGGCGGGGCGGGCGCTCTTCGCCGCCGACGTGCTGGAGCCGGGGCGGAAGTATCGACCCGGTTGGCGGAGCCGGCTCAGGGGGGCCTTTCCCGGGGACCCGGACGGCGTCGTGCGCGAGGTCGTCGGGTTTCGCCTGGAACGCGCCCTCGAGGAGGGGCACCCCATCCGGCGCGAAACCGTGGGGCTCTGGAATGCGTCGATCGGGGAGAAGCCGATGACCGGAGATGCCACGTGAGCCGCCGCAAGCAGAAACGGAGGCGAAGCGGGGCGGCGGGTCTCGCGATCCTGGTGCTGGCCGGCGTCGGCATCTGGATCGTCGCGGATCGCTTCGACGAGGCCGGCGCGTTCCTGCCCCGAACCCTGGACCGAGCGGCGGAGGAGGCCGCCGCACCGCCGCCGATCCCCGCGCCCTGGGACCGGATCCGGGTCGAGGTCCTGAACGCCGGCGGGGTCCGCGGGATGGCGGCTTCGGCCCGCGACGAGCTCCGCGACGCGGGGTTCGACGTGGTGCACTACGGGAACGCCTCGAGCTTCGACGCCGACCGCTCCGAGGTCATCCTGAGAGGGGGTGGCAGGGAAGCGGCGGACGGCGTGGCGCGGGCGCTGGGCATCGAGGTGGTGCGGGTCGAGCCGGACTCGACCCTCCTCGTCGAGGTCACGGTCCGGCTGGGATCGGACTGGCGAACCCGCGAGGTGCGGGCCGCCGACGCGGAAGCGGGCGCCACGGGGCGACGGGAACCGGGAGCGGAGGGAGGAGCGACGTGACGAAGCCGGGCGGGGAAGGGGGGCGGCAGGAACGGGGCCGGGCCAGGCGGGAACGGGCACGGGAACGCGGGCCGGCGGCACGGAACGACCGGGCGGGCGGCGGGCGCTCCGAGGCGATGGAGTGGATCAAGTCCCTCGGCATCACGATCGTGCTCCTGATCGTGATCCGCACCTTCCTGGTCCAGACCTTCGTGATCACCTCGGGCTCGATGGAGGACACCCTCCTGGTCGGGGACTTCCTGATGGTCAACCGGCTCGCGCTGGGGTCGCGGATTCCGGGAACGGGGATCCGGACCCCCGGCTACGCGGACGCCCGGCTGAACGAGGTCGTCGTCTTCGATCCCGCCCACGAGGACGACATGAAGCTCGTGAAGCGGATCGTCGGCATGCCGGGCGACACCGTGGAAATGCGCGACAAGCACCTCTTCCGGAACGGCGAGCGGGTCGATGAGCCCTGGGTCAGGTGGCTCGATTTCTCCGGCGACCACGAGCATCCCTGGATGCGCTGGCAGCTCGACCATCTGCTCGACACGATGGACCCCGCGGAATACGCCCCGACCCGCGACACCTGGGGCCCCCTCGTGATTCCCGAGGACAACTACTTCATGCTCGGCGACAACCGGGACTTCTCGCTGGACTCCCGCTACTGGGGGCTCATCGAGGAATGGAGACTCGAGGGGAAGGCGATGTTCTTCTACTTCTCCTACGACCGCGACTCGCCGGCTTCCCTGTCGTGGATCCGGGAGGTCCGCTGGGATCGGATCGGGCGCCGGATCCGCTGATCCGTCCCGCTCGCCCTCCATTTGACGAGGGCGCCCCGCCGACGTAGATCTATCGGCGTCACCGCAATCGTGGAGAGGTGTCGGCCCGGCCCCGCAGGGGACGGGCCGCGCCGTCGTCGGTCCCCGTCTCCCGGGGCCGAGGTCTTCCGTCCGATCCGAGGTCCAAGGAGGTTCCATGAGGTTCCGGTCCCTGCTCCTGCTGGGCGCCGCCGCGCTCGTTCCCCTGCCGCTGCTTGCGCAGACGGCGCCCACCGTGGGGCTGCGGGAGAACCCGTCGGGCTTTCACGCCCTGACCGGCGCGCGCGTCGTCGTCGCCCCCGGCAACGTGGTCGAGAACGCCACGGTGGTCATCCGCGACGGCCTGATCGAGTCTGTCGCTGCCGGGGCTGCAGCCCCGGCCGGCGCCCGCGTCTGGCCGATGGCGGGGCACACGATCTACTCCGGCTTCATTGACGCCCACAGCCACGTCGGCATGCCCGGCGAGGTGCCCGACGAGGACCGGGGCCCGGTGAACTGGAACCGCCAGGTTCGCGCCTTCACCTCGGCGGCGGACGAGTTCTCCGGCGGCGCGAGCCGCACCGCGGAGCTCCGGCAGCAGGGGTTCACGGCGGCGCTCACCCTGCCGCAGCTCGGCATCTTCCACGGCTCCGGCGCCGTGGTGAGCCTCGGCGACGGAGCGGCCGGTGAACGGGTCATTCGCCCCGGCGTCGTGCACGGGCTCTCGCTCGTCCGCGACAACCGCGCCGGTCCCGGATACCCGACCTCGGCCATGGGTGCCATCACCTTCATTCGCCAGACCTTCCACGATGCCGACTGGTACGACCGGGCCCACCGGGCCTGGGCGTCGAACCCGGAGGGGCTCAAGCGCCCCGAGCGGGACCGCGCCCTCGAGGCGCTCGTGCCGGTGGTGCGGGGCGAAGCGCCGGTCATCTTCCAGACCCGTGACGAGGACGAGTACCTGAGGGCCCTTTCGCTGGCCGACGAGTTCTCGGTGAATGCCTGGTTCCGGGGGAGCGGCTTCGAGTACCGCATCCTGGACCAGGTTCGGGAGGCGAACCGCCCCCTCGTTCTTCCGCTGACCTACCCGTCGGCGCCGAACGTGGCGACCCCGGAGCAGGCGCTGGGCGTGAGCCTCGAGGCGCTCAGGCACTGGGACCTGGCCCCGGAGAACCCGGGCCGCCTGGCCGACGCAGGCATCCGCTTCGCGCTGACGGCCGACGGACTCTCGAACGGGACCGACTTCCTCCGGAACCTTCGCACCGCGGTGTCGCGCGGTCTCCCGGCCGACGCGGCGCTCGCGGCCCTTACCACGACCCCCGCCGAGCTCCTCGGGGTGCAGCGCACCCATGGCACCGTCGCCCCCGGAAAGGTGGCGAACCTGGTGGTGGCCCGGGGCGACGTCTTCTCGAACGAGGGGCAGATCGTCGACGTCTGGATCGACGGCCGCCGCTACGAGATCGATGCCGAGGCGGGGGTGGATCCGAGGGGCCGATGGGTCGTCGCCGGCCTGGGGGGATCGGGGCTCTCGGGCGAACTCGAGATCTCGGGGCAGCCCGGGCGGCTGACCGGGGTCTTCCGGACCGGCGGACAGTCGGTGAACCTGGCCTCGGCCTCGCTGACCGCCGCCACGCGGCGGCTCGCCCTTTCGATGCCCGGTGACGCGCTCGGGCAGCCGGGCACCGTGCGCTTCTCCGCTACCGTCGAGGACGAGCACCTCTTCGGCTTCGGCGACCTGCCCGACGGAACCCGCCTGAACTTCCGAGCGGACCGCGTTTCTGGCGATGCCGAGCCCGGAAACGGCAATGGAAGCGCCAACGGGAACGGCGACGGCTTCCAGCTCCACACGGTGGACGGCCGACCCAGCTTCGCCCCGGTGAACTGGGACGAACTTCCGCCGGCCATGGAGTTCGGTCGTCGCGGGATCCCCGACCAGCCCGAACACGTGCTGGTCCGGAACGCCACCGTCTGGACCCAGGGTCCCCAGGGGCGGCTCGAGAACGCCGACCTCCTCGTGACCCGGGGCCGCGTCGCCCAGGTCGGCCAGGGGCTCGAGGCCCCGGCCGGTGCCGCGGTCATCGACGCCACCGGGAAGCACGTGACGCCGGGGCTGATCGACGCCCACCTCCACTCCGGCCTGTCGGGCGGGGTGAACGAGACCGGCGCCGCCCTCGTCCCCGAGGTCCGCATCGGCGACGTGCTGACGGCGAACAACATCTGGATGTACCGCCAGCTCTCGGGCGGGCTGACCACGGCCCACGTGATGCACGGGTCGGCGAACCCGGTGGGCGGCCAGAACCAGCTCGTGAAGATGCGCTGGGGTGCCCTCCCCGAAGAGCTCAAGTTCGAGGGCGGGACCCGGACCGTGAAGTTCGCGCTCGGCGAGAACGTGGTCCGGAACCAGAACCGCTACCCGAACACCCGCATGGGGGTGGAGCAGATCATCGCCGATCACTTCCAGGCCGCCCGCGAGTACGTCGATGCGTGGGATGCCTGGGAGCGGAACCCCCGGGGCATCCCGCCCCGCCGCGACCTCCGCATGGAGGCGCTCCGCGACATCATGAACGGCGACATCTCGGTCCAGTCGCATTCGTACCGGCAGGACGAGATCCTGATGCTGATCCGCCTGGCCGACGAGGCCGGCTTCAAGGTCGACGCCTTCCACCACGGGGTCGAGGCATACCGCGTGGCGCCCGAGCTCGCCGAGTACGGTGCGGCGGCGGTGGTGTGGAGCGACTGGGGAGGCTTCAAGGTCGAGGCGTACAACAACACGAACTACAACGTCCGGGCCCTTCTCGACGCGGGGGTCCTGACCTCGCTCCACTCCGACGACTCCGAGATCGCGAGCCGCATGAACTGGGAGGCGGCGAAGATGCTCCGTACCGGCGTCAGCGAGGAGGAGGCACTGAGCCTCGTCACGCTGAGCACCGCCCGCGTTCTCGGCATCGACGACCGGGTGGGCTCGCTCGAGCCCGGAAAGGACGGTGACTTCGTGATCTGGGACGGAAGCCCCCTATCGACCCTCTCCCGGGCCGAGCAGACCTGGATCGACGGGCGCCGTTACTTCGACGTTTCCGAAGACGAGCGCCTGCGCTCCGACGTCGAGGCCGAGCGTGCCCGCCTGATCCAGAAAGCCCTTTCGAGCCGCTGAACCCGATGGAGACGACCGATATGAATCGCATGAACGTGCATCGCAGAAGCGCCGTGGTCGGCGCTCTCGCGGGGGCGGCGCTCCTGGCGCTGCCGGCGCTCCTTCCCGCGCTCGGGGCGCTCGAGGCGCAGCTCCCGGCCCCGAAGCAGGATCGACCCATCGCCCTCGTGGGTGCCACGATCCACCCGGTTTCGGGGGCCGCCATCGAAGGCGGGACCCTGGTCTTCGAGAACGGGATCATCACGGCCATCGGCCGCGATGTCGAGATCCCGCAGGGAGCCGAGCGGATCGACCTGGCCGGAAGGCACATCTATCCCGGGTTGATCGACGCGTGGAGCTCCGTGGGGCTCTTCGAGATCGGCGGGATCGACGTGGCCATCGACCTGAACGAGGAAGGCGATCTGAACCCGAACGTTCGGGCCTCCGTGGCCTTCCACCCGGAAACCCGCTGGCTCGGCGTGACGCGCTCGAACGGGGTCCTGGTCACGAACACCTCACCGAGCGGGGGGCTCATCTCGGGGATGTCGTCGGCAATGATGCTCGACGGCTGGACCTGGGAGGAGATGATCATCCGCGACGAGGCGGGGCTCATCGTGAACTGGCCGAACCCCGGTGGCGGGGGTGGCGGCTTCGGTGGTGGTGGCGGCGGCGGATTCGGCGGCGGGGGACCCAACCCCAACGCGTACCCGAACGCGATCCGGTCCATCGACGAGGCCTTCACCTCGGCCAGGGCCTACATCGCGGCTCGCGATGCCGCGGCGGAAGAGGGACGCCGCTTCGCCACCGACCCCCGGTGGGAGGCCATGCGCCCCGTCTTCGAGGGCGATGTCCCGCTGCTGGTGATGGCGAACGACGTGCGCCAGATGCAGGATGCCGTGACCTGGGCCGAGTCCCACGGCCTCCGGATCGTCCTCGTGGGCGCCCGCGATGCCGGGTACATCATCGACTACCTGGCCGAGAAGCAGGTGCCGGTGCTCCTCAGTTCGGTCAACAGCCGGCCCGGACGGAGCTGGGAGGCGGTGGATCACCTCCGGACCCTTCCGGCGCGACTCCACGAGGCCGGCGTGCCCTTCGGGATCTCCGGGGGCTCGAGCGCCCCATACGCGAACCGACTTCCCTACGAGGCCGGCGCCGCCATGGGCGGGGGACTTCCCGAAATCGAGGCGCTGAGGGCGCTGACCCTCTACCCCGCGCGCTTCCTCGGGATCGATGACCGGGTCGGTTCGCTCGAGGTGGGGAAGGACGCCACCCTTCTGATCACCGACGGCAACCCCCTCGAATACGCGACGATGATCGACCAGGCCTTCATCCAGGGGCGCGACATCGACCTGATGGATGCCCACCGGCAGTTCTACGAGCGCTACTCGGAGAAGCTGCGCCAGCTCCAGGGACGCCCGGTTCTCTGACCCGGCGGCCCGGCCCGCTTCACCCGCCCGCGGGTCCCGGCGTCTTCGCCCGGGCCCGCGGGCGCGACGCTTCGCCGATCTGGACCAGTGCGTTCGCGCGGAGCTGGCCGCAGGCCGCGTCGATGTCGCGACCCCGGGGTTCCCGCACCTGGGCCGGCACCCCGGCCTCCTCGAGGGTGCGCCGGAAGAACTCGAGCCGCTCCGGGGTCGAGGGCTTCCACTCCTGCCAGGGGATCGGGTTGAAGGGAATCAGGTTCACGAAGGCGTGGAACTCGCGGGCCAGCGAGGCCAGCGCCGGAGCCAGTCGCTCGTGATCGTTCACCCCCCGGATCATCGTGTACTCGAAGGTGATGCGACGCCCACCGGCCTCGTCGAAGGCGCGGAGCGCGTCCATGAGCTCCGGAAGCGGGTGACGCCGTTCCAGCGGGATCAGCTCGGCTCGGAGCTCCGACTCGGGGCTGTGAAGGGAGAGCGCGAGGCCGAACTGCTCGGGCCGCTCGGCGAGCTCCAGGATCCCGGGCACCACCCCCACCGTCGACACGGTGATCCTGCGTGCCCCCAGCCCGAACCCCCGGTTCAGGACCGAGAGCGCCGGGTGGAGCGCCTTCCGGTTCGCCAGCGGCTCTCCCATCCCCATGAAGACCACGTTCGAGATCGGACCGTACCCCTTCGCCTCGGCCCAGCTTCGGCTCTCCCGGTACTGGGCGGCGATCTCGCCCGCGGTGAGCTGCCGTCCGAAACCGCCCCAGCCGGTGGCGCAGAAGGTGCAGCCCATGGCACACCCCGCCTGCGACGAGATGCAGAGGGTCAGGCGATCCGCGGTGGGGATCAGCACCGACTCGACCAGCTCGCCGTCGCCCATGCGCCAGAGGTGCTTCGCGGTCCCGTCGGAAGAGCGCGCCACGCTGTCCGCCTCGAGCACCTGGAACCGGAAAGCCTCGGAAAGTCCCGCCCGTTCCGCCGCCGGCAGGTTCGTCATCTCGTCGAACGAGCGGATGCCGGTCTCGTGGATCCAGCGCCGGACCTGGTCCGCGCGGTAGGCCGGCTGCCCCCTCGACCGGAAGTGCGCCCCCAGGGCGTCGAGCATCGCCTCGGGCTCGAGGGAAAGGAGGTCGGGACGGGTTTCGGTGGCGTCCATCGTGAGCGGAGGGCGGGCAGCGGGGGGTGGCGGGAGGGGGAAGGTCGGGAAGGGAAGGGGGCCCCGCGTTCGCTTGAGTGCCCCCTGTCGGCCGATTACCTTTCGCCCCACCAAGGTAGCCCGTTCCCACGCGTCCCGGTATCCGACGGGACGTCCGCGGCCTGTCCCGGGTCTCGGAATCCGGGAGTCCTCCTTTCCCCCACCAGGTCGCCTGCGCGCATGCCCCGCATCCCCGAAGCCACCGCACTCCGGACCCGCATGGCGGGAACCCTCCGCGCCGAACACGTGGGGCGGGACGAAGCCCTGTCCGGGTGGGTGCACCGCCGCCGGGACCTGGGCGGTGTCCTCTTCGTGGACCTGAGGGACCGGAGCGGAATCGTGCAGATCTCCTTCGACCCGGCGTGGACCGACGAAGAGACGCTCGAGCAGGCCCGCCGCCTCGGGGCCGAGGACGTGATCCGCGTGACCGGTCGCATCGAGCGCCGTCCCGGGGATGCGCGGAACCCGGAGATGCCGACGGGCGAGGTCGAGCTTCACGCGGTGGGGCTCGAGATGCTCAACCGGGCACGGACCCCGGAAATCCCGGTCTACCGGACCCCCGAGGAGGAGCTTCCCTCCGAGGCGCAGCGGCTCCGTCACCGGAACCTGGACCTGCGGCGGCCCGAGCTGCAGCGGAACCTCGTGCTTCGCCACGAACTCGTGCTGGCGGTCCGGAACTACCTCTCGGGCGAGGGATTCGTCGAGGTCGAGACGCCGATCCTGACGAAGCCGACCCCCGAGGGCGCCCGGGATTACCTCGTGCCCAGCCGGGTGCATCCGGGGGAGTTCTTCGCGCTCCCCCAGAGCCCGCAGATCTACAAGCAGCTGCTGATGACCGCGGGCTTCGACCGGTACTTCCAGGTCGCCCGCTGCTTCCGCGACGAGGACCTTCGCGCCGACCGGCAGCCCGAGTTCACGCAGATCGACCTCGAAGCCTCGTTCGTCGGCGTCGACGACATTCTCGGGTGGATCGAGGGGCTCGCGGCGGAGCTCGCCCGGGTCGCCGACATCGACGCCGAGCCGCCCTTTCGCCGCATGACATGGGCCGAGGCCATGGACCGCTACGGCTCGGACCGGCCCGACCTGCGCTGGGAGCTGGCCATCGAGGACTGGTCCGACCTACTCGGGACCGCCGACTCGAATATCCTGAGGGGCGCCATCGACGCCGGCGGGAGGATCCGGGGGCTGCGGGTGCAGGGGGGCGGCGCCCTTTCGCGACGCGAGGTGGAGGCCGTCGAGGAGGCGGCAAAGGCCGCCGGGGCGCCCGGCCTGCTCTGGGCCCGCCGCACGGCAGACGGAGGGAGCGGCCCGCTCTCGCGCTGGATGGAGGCAGCGCACTGGACCGGGATCGGGGCCGTGGAGGGTGACCTGCTGCTGGCGGCGGCGGGGCCCGACCGAGTCACCTCGCCGGCCCTCTCCGCGGCCCGGACGGCGGTCATCGAGGCGCTCGAACTCCCGAAGGTGCGGGAGCACGCCTGGGCCTGGGTCCTCGACTTCCCCCTCCTGGAGGAGGAGGACGGTCGGGTCTGGGCGAACCACCACCCCTTCGTCCTTCCCCACCCGGACGACCTGGACCGCCTCGACACCGATCCGCTGTCCGTGCGCGGACTTGCATACGACCTCGTATACAATGGTTCGGAACTTGGATCGGGGAGTCTTCGTATTCACGACGCCGGGCTTCAGCGCCGCGTGCTTCGCATCCTCGGGCTCTCGGACGACGAGATCGACCGCAAGTTCGGGTTCCTCCTCGAGGCGCTGGGTTCCGGGGCGCCGCCCCACGGCGGGATCGCCCTCGGAATGGACCGGATCGTGAAGGACTTCCTGGGCGTGAAGAGCCTCAGGGACGTCATCGCCTT
>JBJHBX010000047.1:0-12737 GCA_050485725.1 Gemmatimonadales bacterium
TCGGCCTGGTCGGTCTGGAGCTCGGCCCCGATGTTCTTCCCGACGTCCACGTCGGCGATGTCGATGGAGAGGATCTCGAACGCGGTACCCGAGTCGAGCCCGCGGGCCAGCACCGTCTTCGAGATCGAATCCGGGTTCTCGAGCACGGCCTTGTGCGAATCCGACGAACCGATCGACGACACGATGCCCTCGCCGACGCGGGCCAGGATCGTCTCCTCGCCGGCGCCTCCGACCAGCCGGTTGATGTTCGCGCGGACGGTGACGCGGGCCATGGCGATCAGCTGGATGCCGTCACGGGCCATGGCGGCGACCCGCGGCGTCGTGATGACCTTCGGGTTCACCGAGACCTGCACGGCCTCGAACACGTCGCGGCCGGCCAGGTCGATGGCCGCGGCCTGCTGGAACGAGAGGTCGATGTTCGCCTTGTCGGCCGAAATCAGTGCGCGGACGACCCGGTCCACGCGGCCCCCGGCCAGGTAGTGCGCCTCCAGGTCGTCGATCCTCACCGCGAGCCCGGCCTTCGTGGCCCAGATCAGGGGTCGCACGACGGCGGGAGGATTCACCTTCCGCAGCCGCATCCCCACCAGGTAGCCGATCCCCACCTTCGCGCCGGCGGAGATCGCCTCGATCCAGAGCCGGACCGGAACGGCCCAGAGCAGGACGATGATGAAGAAGATGAAGAAGACAAGGGCGATGCTGCCCGAGTACTGGAAGAGTTCGTCCATTTCGGTTCAGGTGTCCAGAAAGGGGGTCAGAGGTTCCCGTCCGCCGGCGCGCCGGATTCGGGGATCTTCGGTTCGGCATCCTCGATGGACGCCGGAGGGTCCGCCCGCCGGACCACGTGGCGGTAGCCCTCGGAGGTGATGATCCGGATCGGGCTCCCGGCCTCGATCCACTCGGAGTCGGCGACGACGTCCACGCGCTCGTCGCCGAAAAGCCCCGTTCCGGCGGGGCGGAGGTCGGTGATCGCCTTCCCGGTGCGACCGGTCAGGTCGCTCCTCCGGATCGCCGACGTGTACCCGGTCTCGCGGTCGGTCGCCGCACCCAGGAAGATCCCGAGCCTCGTCAGCCGACGGTTCTGGGGCAGGTGCCGGATCAGCGCCCACGAGCTCACCATGATCAGGAACACCGCGGCGGCCAGTACGCCGCTCGCGCGGGCGAAGTCCGCCGCCACCGGAATGCTTCCCAGGAGGGACAGGTAGACCCCGGCGAGCATTGCGACCCCGCCCAGGATCGCGAACACCCCGACCCCGGGCAGGAGGAAGACCTCGATCATCAGCAGGATCACGCCGGCACCGAAGAGAATCACCCCCTCGGCCCCCGCCAGCCCGATGATCATGTGCGACCCGAAGAAGAGGGCGAGCGAAAGGATTCCCGCCGCACCGGCGACCCCGAACCCCGGCGTCTTGATCTCGACCAGGAGGCCGAGGAACCCGAGGGAGAGGAGAAAGGGCGCCACCACGGGGTGCGAGAGGAACCGGACCGTGCGCTCGGCCCAGTTGACCCGCTGCTCCAGCACCTCGCGCCCCTCGAGGCCGAGCTCCGCCATCAGCGCGTCCCAGTCCTGGATCACCGAGGCATACCCGATCTCGGCGGCGTCGGAGTAGGTAAGGGTCAGGAGGCGTCCCGCCTCGATGACGCCGGGCACCTCGATCTCCTCGTCGACCATGGCCTCGGCGATGGCCGGGTCGAGCCCGCGGGCCTCGGCGAGCGACCGCATGCTGCTCCGCATGACCGACACGATCTTCTCGGAGGCCTTCTCGCCGGTACCGTCGACGGGGGTGCTGGCCCCCAGCGTCGAGCCGGGTCGCATGAAGATCTCCACGGTGGCGAGCGAGATCATGGCGCCCGCCGAGATCGCCCGCCGGTTCACGTAGGCGAAGACGGGGACCTCCGAGTCGCTGACCGCGTCGACGATCCGCTCCGCGGCGTCGACCCGGCCGCCCGGCGTCTCGATGTCGAGGATCACCGCGGCAGCTCCCCGTGACGCCGCCTCGCGAAGGCTCCGCTCCACGAAGGGGGCAAGGCCGAGCTCGATCACCCCTTCGATGGGGATCCGCATCACGGGCCCGTCGCCCAGGGGGGGACGCACCGTCCGTTCCGCGCCCTCCTGGACCACGGCGAGGTCGGAGGAGGCATCCACGATACCTTCCGCACCGTCCTGCGCCCCCTCCACGCCCGATGCGAGGCCGGCGACGATCAGTCCGAGGGCAAGGGTCCTGCGCTTCATCGGTTCTCCTGCGTCTCGTGGTCGGGGACGGGGTCGAGCGCCTCCGAGGCCCTGAGCAGCCCCAGCGCATACCAGGCACGCTGAAGTGCGAGGGCCGGGTTCCCGGTGTCCAGGGCTTCCCGGGCGCCGGCAAGGAGCCGGTCGGCCCGCTCCCGTGTCACAGAAGGATACGGATCCGAAGCCGAAATCCTTCGGAGTTCCGCAGCCGCCTGGTCCATGAACACCCGTGCGAGGGCGTCGGCGGTGGTTGCCCGAAGGAGGTCCGACGCGAGGAGCGTGTGTCGGAGCTGCGACTCGGCGTCTCCCCGGGCGCGCGCCTCCGCCGCCATGTCACGGTACCGGGCCGCGTCGATCAGCGGACCGCTCAGCTCCTGGAAAGCCGGAGGAGGTGAACCCGAGGAGGCTCCGGAAGATCCCGCCGCCAGCGATGCGCCGAGAGCGTCCTCGGCGCCCCGGATCGCCTCGTCGACCTGTCGGAAGGCCTGGTCCAGGGAGGCCCGCGGGAGGGCGCCGACCAGGAGGGCCGAGGCCGCTTCGACGATCTCCTTCCGCTCACGGCCCCCGGGGGCCAGGTCCCGGTCCCAGGACTCCCTCCAGGTGGAGGCCATGGTCTCGAGGCCCAGCCCCGCACCCCAGGATTCAACGAGGCCCGCGAAGGTGGGAAGGCGATCCGAGAAATGGAGGCTCACGACCGGATCCTCCCCTCGAACCTGCACCGGCGGACCCGTATCCAGGTCTCCACAGGCGGCCAGGGGCCCGAGTCCGGCCACGAGGAGGAGTGCGGTCGCTGTGCATCGAGTCCGGAGCTTTCGCCGTCCCCCCGATGCCACGACGAACCACGAACCGTCGGTGACGGCGCGAGACGAGCGGCACTTTCCGGAACGGGAGAGCATGGGCATCAGGCCGAAGCTATCGGGGACGAGGCTTCCGGCCAATGGTACCCGCGGTCGAGGGGGCAGGTCCGGATCAGCGCCCTGGAAGTGCCGCGAGAACCCGGTGGGTCTCCCCCTGGGGAACGCGCACCGGGAAGCTTCGCCCCGGGGGCGTCACCCCGCGAATCAGGTGAGGGTTGAGCTCGCGAAGCAGAGCGGGCGACACCTCGATGGCCCTCGCGACCTGCGCGAGGGAGGTGCCGCCGGGCACGAGCACCTGGTCGAAGAGGTAGGGAAGGTCGGGCTCCACCTCGAAGCCGAAGTGCGCGGCCTGCTCGGCAAGGAGCGCCGCGGCAAGGATCTTCGGAACGTAGTCCCGCGTTTCGCGGGGAAGATCCTCGATGATGCGCCAGTAGAGCGCCTCGTCGCCGCCCTCGTCCGCACCGGCCCGCCGGAGCGCCTGGGCGACGCGCTGGGGACCGGCGTTGTAAGCGGCAGCGGCCAGGTACCAGGACCCGAAGGTCCCGTGGAGCTCCTCCAGGTAGTCGAGGGCCGCATCGGTGGCGCGGACCGGATCCCGCCGCTCGTCGACCCAGCCGTCCACCGAAAGGCCGTAGGACCTGGCCGTGGCGCCGAGGAACTGCCAGAGCCCTGCGGCCGCCACCGGAGAGGTGGCCGAGGGCGCGAACCCCGACTCGATCATGGCCAGGTAGACCAGCTGCTCCGGCATCCCCCGGGCCCTGAGCTTGCCCCGCACCATGCCGCCGTAGAGCCCCTCGCGCACGAGGTACTGCTCGAACCCGGCGCGGTCGTCGGCGAGAAACCTCGCGATCCAGCGTTCCACCCGCGCGTTCACCTCCATCGGGAGACGCGTGTCTCCCAGAAGCTGTCCCGCGTCGGGCATCTCGATTCCGGGACCGGTCTCCGTCGGTCGCTCGCTGCCGATGGCGGCCACGAGGATCAGCGAAGCGGCAAGGAGCCCGGTGCCACCGAAGGCAATGCGGACGGGCCGGGGCACATCGCGAAGCCCCGACTTCGGCCGGGGCGCGTCCGCGTGAAGCGGACTTCGGGGGTCCCGGCTGTTCGGATCTGGGGTCATCTGGATCCTTTCTCCTGCGGTTCCCGACCGATCTCCGGCGCCAGGCGCCGGGGGCGGTCCGGGTGTGTCGGCCCATCGATCCACGGCCGACGGTGTTACAGAGGGGCGCACGAAAAGGGTCCGGCGGCCGCCGAGCGACCGCCGGACCCCGAACCTCGACGCGTGATCAGTCCACGGGGTAGATCGAGACGGCCGGCTTCCGCCGAACGGTCTCGAACTTCACCACGCCGTCGGCGAGGGCGAAGAGGGTGTCGTCCTTCCCGCGGCCCACGTTCCGACCCGGGTGGAACTTCGTGCCACGCTGGCGCACCAGGATGCTCCCGGCCGTGACAGACTCCCCACCGTACCGCTTCACGCCCAGGTACTGCGGGTTGCTGTCGCGCCCGTTGCGGCTGGATCCAACTCCCTTCTTGTGAGCCATCGTTCTGCTCCCCTTTATCGAGTCCTCGAGACCGGTTCGCCGGGATCAGCGAACGATCTCGGAAACCTGGATCTCGGTGTATCCCTGCCGGTGACCCTGCTTCTTGCGGTACTGCTTGCGCCGCTTCCGCTTGAAGACGATCACCTTCTTCGTCCGACCATGCCCGAGAACCTCGGCCTTCACCGAAGCTCCATCGACCGTGGGGGTTCCCACCGCCACGTCGTCGCCGTCTGCGGCCAGGAGCACGTCGTCGAAGACGACGGTATCGCCGGCCTGGGCATCGAGGGTCGGGATCTGGAGCCGGGCGCCGGGCTCGGCGCGGAACTGCTTCCCACCTGTCCTGAAGACCGCGTACATGCTTGAACCTCGATCCCGTTCCTGATCGGTTCCCGTGCGATGGCCCGGCGGGACGACCCCCTCACGCGGAGGGGAACCCATCGGGCCGCAAGCCTTGTAAATTGGACGAACGAAGGCCGAAGGTCAACCGCCCCCGCCGAAGCGGCGGCGCCAGGGCCGGCCACGCCCTTCGCGAGCGGTCAGCGCGTGGCGTACTTCGAGGTGACGTCGGTCTCGGCCGGACCCGAAAGAAGGCGGAACTCGTCCTCGCGCAGGAGAGGGTCGTCCACGAGCTCCACGGGGAGCGTGACCTCTCCCCGTATGCGCGGCAGGAAGTCCGGTTCCTCCTCGTGGAAGTGAAGCGCCACCTCGGGGTGCAGCCGCACCTTGAGGGAGCGTTCCTCCCCCGACGCCTGCGCCCGGATCAGCGACCGCTCGACCCGGCGCGCCACCGTGCTCGGCGTGAAGACCCGTCCCGCGCCGTTGCAGTGCTCGCAGGGCGCCGTCAGCGACTGGAAGAGGGAGGGACGCACGCGCTGCCGGGTCATCTCGATGAGCCCGAGTTCGGAGACGGCAAAGGCCTTCGTCCGCGCGCGGTCACGGCCCAGGTGCGTGCGGAGCTCCTGGAGGACCCGGTCCCGGTTCTCCTGCGACTCCATGTCGATGAAGTCCACGACGATGATCCCGCCGATGTCGCGCAGCCTGAGCTGCCGGGCGATCTCGCGCGCCGCGTCCAGGTTCGTCCGGAGAATCGTCTCTTCGGGGTCCTTCTTCCCCTTTCCCGTGAAGCGCCCCGTGTTCACGTCGATGGAGACGAGGGCTTCGGTGGGCTCCACGATCACGTAACCCCCCGAGGGGAGGTTCACCCTTCGCTGGAAGGCTTCCCGGATCGTCTCCTCGACCCCGTAGCGGTCGAAGAGCGGCACCGCCTCGCGGTCGAGCCGCACCCGGCCCTGGAGGTCCGGATCCACCCCCTTCACGTACTGGATGATCTCGCCGTAGACCTGCGCGTTGTCGACGACCAGCGCATCGAACTTGTCGGAGAAGAGATCCCGGATCACCCCGGAGATCAGCCGTGCCTCGCGGTGTACGAGGGACGGCGCCTTCGAGGAGTCCGCACGCCGTTTCATCTTCTTCCACGCGGCATGGAGACGCTTGAACTCGCCCTCGAACTTCTCCCGCGTGAGCTCCTCGCCCACCGTCCGGATGATGACGCCGCCGGCTCCCTCGGGAACGACCTCCCGCGCAAGGGCGCGGAGGCGTGCCCGCTCCTCCCGCTGGTCGATCTTCCGACTGACCCCGATGTGCGAGGAGAAGGGCATGTAGACCAGGAAACGACCCGGGAGGGAGACCTGTGCCGTGAGGCGGGGTCCCTTCGTCGAGATCGGCTCCTTCGTGACCTGGACGATCAGGGTGTCGCCCTTCTTCAGGTGATCCTGGATCGGTGGGTCGTTCCTGCGTCTGCGGCCCCTGCCACCCCGGCCGCCGCCGTTCCCGTTCCCGTTCCCGCCTTCGTCGTCGTCATCGTCTTCCTCGTCATGGACGAGATCGGAGGCGTGGAGGAACCCCGCCTTCTCGGTACCGATGTCGACGAAGGCCGCCTGGATCCCGGGAAGCACGGCCTCGACCCGCCCCAGGTAGAGGTCACCCACGATCCGGTCCTGATCCGCCCGGTCCAGCATCAGCTCGACCAGGTGATCGTCTTCGAGCAGCGCCACCCACGACTCCTGCTTCGTGGCGCTGATCAGGATTTCACGTTTCAAGGACTCTCGTTCTCCCATGGCCTGCGCCCTCCGTCCGGCCCTGCTCTCGACGACGCCGCGCGACGCTCCGCTCCCACCCCCGGCCGGTTGCCGGAACGGGTCGGAGACGGCTGCGTCCGCGGGGCGCACGTGGAGCGTCCGCCGTGCCGGTCCGCGCTGCCTGTTTCGGGGTGCACCCCTGCACGGGATGCACCGGTTGGACTACGCCTGGAGTTCCGCCTCGCGCACCAGGTGGCGCGCGATGACGATCCTCTGGATCTCGCTCGTTCCCTCGCCGATCTCGCACACCTTCGCATCGCGAAGCATGCGTTCGACCGGGTATTCATCCGTGTATCCCGCCCCCCCCATGACCTGCACGGCCTGGATCGTGGCCTTCATGCAGAGTTCGGATGCGAAGAGCTTCGCCATGGCCGCCTCCTTCGAGAAGGGGCGTCCCTGTGCCATCAGCCACGCGGCATGGTAGGTCAGGTGCTTCGCGGCCTCGACTTCGGTGGCGAGGTCGGCCAGCCGGAACTGGACCGGCTGGAAATCGAAGATCAGTCGTCCGAACTGCCGGCGACGATTCGTGTAGGCCAGCGCCGCCTCGAGCGCCCCTTCGGCAATCCCGAGAGAGAGCGCCGCGATGCCGATCCGCCCCGCATCGAGGATCCTCATGAAGTTCACGAAGCCCTGGCCCTCGTCCCCGATCCTGTGCGCATCCGAGACCCGCGCCTCCTCCAGGAGGAGCTCCCGGGTGTCGGAGGCCCGCCAGCCCATCTTGTCTTCCTTCTTCCCGGCCCGGACCCCCTCGACGTAGCCGAGGTCGGCCACCGTACCCATGCCCGCTGCTGCGGCGGCCTCCGGGTCCGTGGTCGGCTTCGTCACGACGAAGTTCGTGATGCCACGCGATCCGTCACCCGGGTTCGTGACCGCGGTCACGGTGAAGATCTCGCCCACCCCGGCATGGGTGATGAAGATCTTGGAGCCGTTCAGGCGCCATCCCTCTCCCTCGCGAACCGCACGGGTCCGGCTTCCGCCCGCGTCGGAGCCCGCCCCCGGCTCGGTCAGCCCGAAGCCGCCCAGCACCTCTCCCCTGGCCAGCCGGGGCACGTACCGCTCCCGCTGCGTCTCGTTTCCGAAGTTCAGGATCGGGTACGTCCCGAGCGTCGTGTGGGCAGAAACGGTGATGGCGTGGCTCGCATCGATCTTCGCAAGCTCCTGCACCGTCAGGAGGTAGGTCAGCGCATCCTTTCCGAGCCCGCCGTAGCGCTCCGGAACCGGGATGCCCAGGTAGCCACGTTCGGCCATGGTGCGCACGTTCGCCCACGGGAAGGTCGAGGCGTGGTCGAGCTCCCGCGCCACCGGCTCGATGGCCTCGAGGGCGAATCCGCGTACCTCCCGGACGAAGGCCCGGTGGTCGTCGCTCAGGTAACGGTCCATGAAAACCGTGAGATTCTTCTTGTCGGAGATGCGAGGGGCGGGAGGCGACGACCGGAGGGGACGCAGTGGGAAGCCGGGCCCCCGGGCGCCGCCTCGGGCGTCGTTGCCCGATTCCCTCAAAGGTACCCGGATTCGAGGAAGCGAAAAAGGCTGTCCCATCCACCACACCGGTCGCAGGCGGGACAGCCGCCGGCGTCGGCGTCCTCGCCGAAGTGCGCGAGGAGCATTCTCCTGCGGCAGTCGGGTCCGGTGGCATATCGATCCACCGACGCGATCTGCCGGAGCCCCACCTTCCGCCGGGCCTTCGTGCGCACCCCCTCCGGGTCATGTCGCGCGTGCCACCATGCGGCCGGACTCCGGGCCGGAGGATGCGTCGCATCGAGGAACCGGCGATGCACCTCGCGATCGCCCGGCGCGTTCAGCGCCAGGCAGAGCGCAGGGGCGCCGTCGCGGCCGGCCCGGCCGGCCTCCTGGTAATAATCCTCCAGCGAGCCCGAGAGCTGGTCGTGGATCACGATCCGCACATCGGGGCGATCGATCCCCATGCCGAAGGCGTTCGTGGCCACGATGATGGGCGACGGATGGGCAAGGAACCACGCGAGGACCCGGTCCCGCTCGGACGATGCAAGCCCCGCATGGTAGGCCTCGGCCGGCAGTCCGCCCCGTAGCAGCCCGTCGCGGATCTCCTCCACCCGCCGCCTCGTCGCGGCATAGACCATCCGGGCCCCGGGCCGGCGCCGCACGACCTGGCGATGGATCTCGGTCCTCGAGAGGTTCCGGGGGATTCCGAGGACCCCCCACCCGAGGTTCGGCCGATCGAAGCTCAGGGTCACGATCTGCGGATCCCTGAGCCGGAGCTCCCCGAGGATCTCGTCCCGCACGCGAGGGGTGGCCGTCGCCGTCAGCGCCAGCACCGGCACCGGGCAGACCTCCCTGAGCGGTCCGAGCTTCCGGTACGACGGGCGGAAATCGTGTCCCCAGAGGGCGATGCAGTGCGCCTCGTCCACGGTCAGGAGGCGGACGGGCAGCCGCGGCAGGAGGTCGCGGAAGCTCCGCCCTTCGAGGCGCTCCGGTGCCACGAAGAGAAGCCGGAGCTCGCCCCGGACGGCGGCCGCCTCGACCCCCTCCCGTTCGGCGGTCCCGAGCCCCGCGTGCAGCGCGCGGGCCGGGATGCCGGCCTCCTCGGCCCTTCGGACCTGGTCCGCCATCAGTGACACGAGGGGCGTCACGACGAGGGTCAGTCCGCCGAGGAGCACCGCGGGGACCTGGTAGCAGATGCTCTTCCCTCCCCCAGTGGGAAGAATGCCCAAAGCATCGCGCCCCTCGAGGACCGCCTGCACGAGCTCCCGCTGCCCCGCGCGGAAGGCGGAGAAGCCGAAGTGCTCGAGGAGCACCGTCTCCGGAGCCTGGAGCGGGGTGCGCATGCATTCACGATGCCGCGGCCGGAGGGGCCCCTCCATGGCGGGAGCGGCCTCCGCACCCGATCGTCAGCTTCCGAGCACGACCTCCACTTCGATGGGCGCGTCCCGCCCCCCCCCGGACTCGATCGGGATCCGCTCCGGATCGACGTCCTGCCCGTCGACGGTGCAGCTCCGGACCCCCGTAGCCACGCCCTCCGGGTTCCGGACGCGGACGTGGACGGGGACCCCCTCGATCTCGATGCGAACCTCGAAACCATCCCAGTCCGGGGGAATCACGGGACGCACCCGGAGCGTGGCCCCCCTTCTCGAGATCCCGAGCACGTCCTCGAGCACGACCCGCCACAGCCAGCCCGCCGAGCCCGTGTACCAGGTCCAGCCGCCCCGTCCGACGTGGGGCGGCGCCCCGTAGACATCGGCGGCGATCACGTATGGCTCCACCCGGTACCGGCGCATCGCCTCGGGCGAGGCGGCGTGGCGGGTGGGGAGGAGAATCGAGAGGAGTTCGCCGACCCGCTGGCCCTCGCCGGCCCGGGCCAGCGCCCTCAGCAGCCAGGACGCCGCGTGCGTGTACTGCCCGCCATTCTCCCTGACGCCGGGAGGGTAGGCCGCGATGTACCCGGGGTCGGGTCCCGCGCCCTCGAAAGGGGGATCGAGGAGGAGGGAGACACCCTCCTCCTTCCGGACCAGCTGCCGCCATGCCGCGTCGAGCGCGCTCCGGGCGCGGGCCGGGTCCGCGGCCCCCGAGATCATCGCCCACGCCTGCGCGATGGCGTCGATGCGCGCCTCGATCGACACCCGCGATCCCAGGGGCGAGCCGTCGTCGAAGTAGGCCCGGCGGTACCACTCTCCGTCCCATCCGGCACCCTCGACCCCCTCCCGCAGCGCCTGCATCCACGCCTCGGCATCGCGCACGAGCGCTGCGTCCTCCCGGGCCCGGGCCAGCGGAAGAAGACCCGCCAGGGTGTCGAGGAGGAACCACGCGAGCCAGACGCTTTCGCCCCGCCCGGCCTGCCCGACCCGGCTCATGCCGTCGTTCCAGTCGCCGATGCCGATCAGGGGGAGCCCTCGCGGCGTGATCGTTGCCGCGGACCTGCGAACCGCCCGGACGGCATGCTCCCAGAGGGTGTGGCTGCCGTGGCCGGCCTCGAAGAGGTCGTAGTGCTCGTCGTGGCCCGGTTCGAGCTCCTGCCCCCGGAGGAAGGGCGCCCGCAGGTCGAGGATCGAGGCATCGCCGGTCCACGAGATGAACTCCTTCATGACCCACGGAAGCCAGAGGAGATCGTCGGAGCAGCGGGTCCGGACCCCGCGAAGGGTTCCCGGATGCCACCAGTGCAGCACATCGCCCTCCTCGAACTGTCGGGCCGCAGCCTCGACGAGCTGGTTCCTCGCCAGCTCCGGGTCCAGGGGAAGGAGGGCCCAGGTGTCCTGGAGCTGGTCGCGGAAGCCGAAGGCCCCTCCCGACTGGTAGAACCCGGTCCGACCCTGGAGCCGCGAGGAAATGGACTGGTACGGAAGCCAGCCGTTCATCAGCGGGTCGAGCCCTTCCCATGGCGTCCGGACCCGGACCCGGTCGAGACGCTCCCGCCACGGGGCCTCGGCCGGGTGTCTCGTGGCGGGGATCGGAGCATGCCGGGGGGACGGCGTCGCAGGGCCCGCTGGTCCGGGATCCGGGCTTCCCTCGTCGCGCCCTTCCGCCCGCAGCCTCTCGAGCGCCTCTCCCCCCTCGCCGATCCCCACCATGAACCGACAGCGCTCCGACCCTCCGGGGGGAACGACCAGCGACACCTGCAGCACCCCGCACACGCCCCCCTGACGCCCCGGGACCGGCGCGGGGGGCACCCGGGTCAGCCCCGGTGGAACGACCGGCTCACGCCCTTCGGGGCCGAAGAAGGCCTCCCGGTCCAGCGTGTAGGCGGCCACGGGATGGTCGGAGGCGAGCCAGGCTTCGAGGTGGGCGAACCGGGGGTCGAAGGGATTCCGGGCCCGGATCCGTTCCGAAAGGGGATCGAACTCCGCCCGGGTGAACCGCCTCGACCTGGCCGGATGGGGGCCCAGGACCCAGTCGAGCGCGAAGGTGACCTGGATCCGCCTCGGCCTGTTGCCCAGGTTCCGGAGCGCGATCTCCACGATCTTCGCGGACTCGACCGGATGGAGGCTCCACGTCACCGTTTCCTCGAGGTCGTCGGCGGCGGCCTCGATCGAGCTCCAGCCCCACCCGTGCCGGACGGTGTGAGCCCGGGTCCGCCCCAGGGGCCGAGGGGTCGGGCTCCACAGCTGTCCCGTCTCCTCGTCGCGCAGGTAGAGGGTTTCTCCCGAGCGATCCCGCACCGGGTCGTTGAACCAGGGCGAGAGCCGGAACTCACCCGCGTCACCCGCCCAGGTGAACCCCCCGCCGGACTCACTGACCAGGAAGCCGAGCGCGTCGCGGGCGACGACGTTCACCCAGGGCGCGGGCGTCGTGGCCCCCGCCGGGATTCTGATCTCCCACGCATCGAGGTGCTCGACGTAGGTGAGCGAAGGGTCCCCGGCGTCGGTCCCGTCGACGGCGTCGGACCATGGAGCGATGGCGGCGGCCGCCCCCGGGGAACCGAGGTCCATGCTCGGGAGGCCCGGGAGCGGGGGTTCCGTCCAGGGATCGGGCGCGACCACGGGTTCGAGACCGGTGCGTGCGGGGTCGAGCACCGCCGCAGCGAGTGCCCGGAACCGGTGGTGCTCCTCCGGGTCCACCTCCTCCCCGGGTACCAGGTGGATGCCTCCCGGCACCCCGATGTCGTCTTCCCTGCCCCAGCTGGACAGGAGCCTCCGCACATGCTCGCGGACCGGAGCCGCGTAGGACCCGGAGGCACCATCGAGGAGGACCAGGTCGACCCGCTCGCCCCGGTCCCGCCACCACCGCTGTGCCCGGAGGAGGGAAGCCAGCTCCTCGCCCTCCGGGTCGAGTTCACCCTCGACCAGGATGAAGGGGAGGTCGCCGGAGATCCCCCAACGCCAGAGCCTCGACTGCCTGAGGTCGGGTTCCGGGGACCCCGGGGCCGACGACCGGCCACCCCCGCGCAGCACGTGGCTCAGCAGCCGTTCCCATTTCGGAGGATCGTCGAGGGCGGCGCCCAGTTCGATCAGGGCGCCCTCGGCACGTGACCGAGCCTTCACCTCGGCCCACTCCCTTCGTGAGCGAA
>JBJHBX010000048.1:0-12500 GCA_050485725.1 Gemmatimonadales bacterium
GGGTTGGGGGACCTGCGGACGCGACGCGCGGAGGGATCCTCGAAGGGAAACCGAAAGCTAACGGAGGGGCCGAGGGTGAATCAATTCGCGTCGGCGCGTGTTTCACATCGGAGATGCGAGGCGCGAAGGCTGGCCCCTTTCCCTGCCAGCGCCTACGATTCCTCCGTCCCCGGCGTCCCGCACCCCTCCACCGCATCCCCTGAAAGCGACGCCCGGAGTTCCTTCATGAACCTCGACCTCATCCGGCCACGCACGGCCCCGCTCGGCATCGCGCTTGCACTCGCCCTTGCCCTTCCCGGACCCGCGAAGGGGCAGCTCGTGCTCGAGAACCTGGCCACGATGAGCGCCGAGAACGCGCGCCTCTACATGGCGCCGGTGGCGCGGGGGCTGGGTTATGCCCTGACCGCAGGCGCCTTCGACCGGCCCGCCGTGCTCCCCGCCTTCCACGTGGACTTCGGCTTCAGGGTCGCCGCATCGATCCCCGGCGAGCTTGACCAGCGGTTCGACGCGGTCATCCCCACCTCGATCACCTGGCAGCACCCGTCGGTCGGGAGCCGGACCTATTCGGACCCCTTCTATCCCCGGTTGGGGAACCCCTCCACGCCCAGCGGGGTCGGCGACGGACCCGGCGCGGTCTTCGAACCCGCCGGTCCTTTCCGGCAGGATCTCCTGGCCGCGGGGCTGAACCCCTCGGACTTCGAGATCCGGCTCGCCTCGGGCATGGACCTTTCGCTGGTTCCCTCGGCCACCCTGCACCTGAGCGTGGGGGTGGGCATGGCCACCGAGCTGACGCTGCGGCTCCTGCCGGGCGCGTCGGTGAGCCCCGACGTCGGCAGCTTCTCGGGGCGCGGCTTCGGGGTCAAGCACGAGATCTCGCGCTGGCTCACCTCTCCCCTCGACCTGTCCGTCGGCATCGCGACCCAGGACATCGAGGTGGACGACTACCTCGAGGCCACCGCCCTCGAGGGATGGCTGATGGCGGGACGCGGCCTCGGCCCCATCACCCTCTACGGCACGGCGGGGCTCCGTCGGGCCTCGATCGACGTGGCCTACGACGCGAGGAACCCGGTGGGGATTCCGGGCCTTCCGGAAGACGGTACCCGCGTCGCCTTCAGCTCGGACCTGGGCACCGGGCTCTCGTGGGGGGCCGGGGTACGCCTCCAGCTCCTGCTGATGAACCTGGCTGGACAGTACACGGTGGCCGACCAGAACTCCTTCTCGATCAAGGTGGCGCTGGCCTTCCCCTGAGGTCCGCTCGCCGCCGCACGTCTCCGCTCCGCACCGTGACCCGCCGCCCCGACCTTCTCCCGCCCGAGACGCTTGCCCTCGTGGGCAGCCTCGAGTTCACCGCGCGGAAGATTGTCGAGGGGACGCTCCTCGGGATGCACGGATCCCGTCGCCGCGGTGTTTCGGCCGAGTTCGCAGAGCTCAGGGACTACCGGGCCGGCGATGACCTTCGCCTGGTGGACTGGCGCATGCTCGGCCGCTCCGACCGCTGGTTCGTCCGGGAGTTCCGGGAGGACACGCACCTCTCGTCGGTCCTTCTCCTCGACGCCAGCGCCTCGATGGGGTGGAGCTCCCGCCCCGGCCGGCTCCCGGAGAAATTCTGGTACGCCCGGGTCCTCGCGGCGGCGCTGGGGCTCCTCCTGATGGGGCAGGGCGACCGGGTCGGCTTCGCCGCCTTCGATCGCGAGGTCCGGGGCTGGCTCCCCCCCCGTGGCGGTCGGGCGCACCAGGCGCGCTTCCTGCGCCTCCTCGCCGACCTGGAACCCCGAGGCGAAACCGATGCCGGCACACCCCTGCGCGATGCCGCGCTCCGCCTGCGCCGACCCGGCCTCGTGATCCTCCTGTCGGACCTCCTCTTCGACCCCGGGCCGGCGCGCCGGGCGCTCCGCTACCTGGCGCACCGGGGGCACCAGGTCGTGGTGGCACACCTGATGGACCCCGGCGAACGCGAACTCGAAGGAGGGGGGAGGGCGGTGCTCCAGGACCCCGAGTCGGGCGACCGGATTCCGCTGTCGATCCCCGACGCCCGCGAAGCCTACCGCGCCTCGGTGGACGCGGCGATCCGGGGCTGGCGCTCGGCACTTCGCCCCGCGGGGGTCGAGCACCACCTGGTCGACACTTCGCTCCCGATGGCCCACGCCCTCCGGATCCTGGTCCGCGGCCGGGACAGGCGCTGAGGGCATGGGGTTCCTCCTTCCGGCGGCGCTCGGGGCCCTGGTCCTGGCCGCGATCCCGATCCTCCTGCACCTGCTCCGGCGGCGCGACGTCGAGGAGCGGGCCTTTCCCGCACTCCGGTACCTCCCGCCGGACGCGCGCCGTCGCGACCGGACCTTTCGCATCCGGTCGTGGCTCCTCCTGGCGCTCCGGGTCGGCGCCGTGGCCGTCGCCACCTTCGGGGCGGCCCGCTGGATCCTTCCCCTGGGTTCCGGCGACCACCCGCCCGCCGACCTGGTGCTGATCGTGGACAACGGGATCACCTCGGCGGCCGTGGTCGACGGGACCCGCATTCTCGACGCCCAGCTGGCCCTCGGCCGCGAGATCCTTTCGGAGCTGGGTGCACTCGACCGGGTGTGGGTCCTCGGGGCCGAGGCTCCCGATCGCCCCCTTCGACCGGTCTCGCCCCAGTCCGCCCTCGACCTGCTGGAGATGCTCGAGCCGGAGCCGGCCGAGGCCCGCGTGGCCGATGCGGTCCGCCGCGCCGAGGGGATCCTCGCCGCGCGGCCCCGCTCCCCGCGGCAGGTGGTGGTCCTGCGCTCCGACGGCTCCCGCCTGCCGGACGATCTCCTGGCAGCCCTTCCCCCCGATCTCGCCCTCCGCGAGGTCGACCCGGGCGTCCCCTTCCCCGCGAACCGGGGCGTGACGCGGGTCGAGATCGGAGGGGGACTCTCGCCCCGGGCCGGCGAGACCACGGAGCTCCGTGTCAGCGTCGAGGGAAGCGACGGGCCGGCCCGGGACGAGGCAGTCCGCCTCCTCCTGGGCGGCGAGCTCGCGGGCGCCTCCCGCACCGACGCCACGGGGACCGCCAGGATCGTCCTGCCGCCGGCCCGGGAAGGGCGGATCGAGGGACGTGTCGAGATCGATCCCGACGCGCTCCGCCTGGACGACGCGGTGGACTTCCGCCTGGAGGTCGTGCCCGCGCCCGAGGTCCGGGTGCAGGGGGAGCCATCGGCCTGGCTGGGCGCTGCCCTGGCGGCGCTCGCCGACGGGGGGCGGATCGCGCCCGCTTCGGGAACGGGCGGCGTGCCGCCGGGCCCGGGCGACGCGTTCGCGGCATGGCCGGGGGTCACCGGCGGCGGGGGCGGCCAGCGGATCGGCGCCGGCCCGGTCCGCATCCTCCTTCCCCCCTCCGACCCCGCCGGCCTCCCTGCCTTCAACCTCGCCCTGGCGAGCGAGGGAGCACCGGTGCGCCTGGGCCCCCCCACCGACGGCCGGAGCTGGACCCGGACCCTGCCCGCCGACGGGCTCCCGGCGGCGCTCGGCGGCCTCGAGGTCCGGCGCCACTTTCCGCTGAATCCCCCGGACAATCTGCATGCACATGTGGATACCGTGCCCGGGGCGCAGGCAGCGCCTTCCACCCCCGGCGCGGCGCGAATCGTGGCGCGGCTCGAGACCGGCGACCCCTGGATCGTCGAGTGGTCGGGGGACCCGGAGGTGTCGGGAGCCTCGACCCTTCGCCTCGTGGCCCTCCCCCTCGTTCCGGCATGGAGCGGGATCCCCCTTTCGGCGGCGATGATCCCCCTCGTGGACCGACTTCTTCAGCCCGGCACCCTCGCCGCCGGGACCGACGCGGGTCCGGTCGTGGCCCACCCCCCGCCGGCGCCGAACGCCGTCGCCACCGCGGGTCCGCCACCGCCCGGATGGACCCGTTCAATTCTCGCCGAGCGGCGCGGACGCGAGGCCACCCCCTTCCTCGCATGGCTCCTCTTCGTCATCCTCTGTACCGAGGGCTGGCTGGCGGGCGGCCTCCGCCGGCGCCGTTCCGGCCCTTCCCTCGCCCCGCGCGACCCCTGACGCAGATCAACGACGAAGAACACCCCTTTTCGTGACCCCTCGCATGCACAGGGTGGTGGAAGGTCTCCTTTCCACCCCCGCCCTCGACGCACTCGTCCGGACGCCTCCGGCCCCGGGCGCCACCTTCCGTGTGACCGGAAACCACGGCTCGGCCGGCACCGCGCTGGTCGCGGCGCTGGGCCAGGCCCTTCCCGGGCGGATCCTGGTCGTCGTCGTCGAGGGCCCCGAGCCGGCGGCCCGGGCCGAGGCGGACCTGGTCTCGCTCATGGGCGACGGCGCCGCGCCCCTCTTTCCACAGGGCGAGGCCCGCTTCTACGGTGAGGAGACCGACCCCCGGATCGGCGGACTCCGGGTCGAGGCGGTCGAGGCGCTCTTCAGCGGGAGCGCAGGGGTCTTCGTGACGTCGCCCCGGGCGCTCCAGGAGCGGGTAGCGCTCCCGGACCGCCTGGCGCGCCTCAGGCTCGAACTCGAGGCCGGCGAGGAGATCGGGTTCCAGCTCCTGGTCGAGGAACTCGAGTCCATGGGCTACGCCCGGGTGCCGCTGGTCGAGGAGGTGGGGCAGTTCGCGGTACGCGGGGGAATCGTCGACGTCTTCTCGCTCGGGGCCTCCGATCCGGTCCGGATCGAGTTCTGGGGCGACGAGATCAGCTCGATCCGCCGGTTCCAGGTCGCGGACCAGCGCTCCACCGCGAGCGAGCCCCGGGTGCACCTGCTCCCGGCGTCGTTCCGGAGCGGCGAGGCCGCGGCGGGTCCGGGCGACCCGGGGGCGGCGGGACTCCGTTCCTTCCTCGAGGTGCTTCCCGACGACGCGATCCTCGTGGATCTCTGCGAGGCGCCCTGGGCCGAGACCTTCCAGCGGCACCACGACCAGGCTGCGAGGATCCGCGCCGACCGGCAGGACGGCGGCGAGAGCCTCCCCCATCCTGATCACCTCCTCCTGCCCGTGGAGGCGGCGGTGGCGAAGGTGCGGCGCCACCCGATCCTCAGGATTCTCCCCGACGGCCCCGGCGACCTGAACCTGGCCACCGAGGCGCCCCCGGTCATCGAGCGGAAGCTCCCGGTGCTCGTCTCCTTCCTGCGGGAGGAGGCCGCCCGGGGGCACGCCACCGTGATCCTCTGCGACAACGAAGGGCAGGTCGACCGCCTCGAGGAGATCCTGACCGAGCAGGGGAGGCGGATTCCCGGCGTCCAGGTCGGGGTGGGGACGGTGGAGGCCGGCTTCCGGCTGCCGACGGCCTCGCCCCCCCTCAACGTGCTGACAGATCACGAGATCTTCCGGCGCAGCCGCCGGGTCCGGAGCGGTCGAAGCTTCCGCGGCGCCGTGGCCCTCGAGAGCCTGGCCCAGCTCTCTCCGGGCGACTACGTGGTCCACATGGAGCACGGGATCGGGCAGTTCCGCGGCCTCGAGAAGCTCGCCGTGGCCGGGATCGAGCTCGAGGTGCTGGCCATCGAGTACGCCGGGGGCGAGGTGCTGCGCGTCCCCGTCTACCGCCTCGACCTGGTCGAGCGCTGGATCGGCGAGACCGACGAGCAGGAGCCGCCCCAGGTCCACCGCATCGGGGGAAAGCGCTGGAAGACGCTCCGCCGGAAGACCGAGGAGGCCATCGCGAAGCTGATGCGGGAGCTGGTGGAGCTCTACGCCGAGCGCGAGGTGGCCGAGGGACACGCCTTCAGCCCCGACACCCGCTGGCAGCGCGAGATGGAGGCCGCCTTCCTGTACGAGGACACGCCGGACCAGGCACGAGCCTCCGCCGAGGTCAAGCGCGACATGGAGTCGCCGCGCCCCATGGATCGCCTGGTCTGCGGGGACGTGGGCTTCGGAAAGACCGAGGTGGCGATCCGCGCCGCCTTCAAGGCGATCCAGGACGGGCGCCAGGTCGCCGTGCTCGCCCCGACCACGATTCTCGTGGAGCAGCACCGCCGGACCTTCGAGGAACGCCTGGCCGACTTCCCGGTGCGCATCGGGGCGCTCTCGCGCTTCCGTTCGCAGGCGGAGACCTCGGAGATCGTTGCCGGCCTCGCATCGGGCGAGGTCGACATCGTGATCGGCACCCACAGGCTCCTCTCCTCCGACATCCGCTTCCGGAGCCTGGGACTCCTGGTCATCGACGAGGAACAGCGCTTCGGCGTCAAGCACAAGGAGAAGCTGAAGCGCCTCCGGGCCTCGGTCGACGTGCTGACGCTCACCGCCACCCCGATTCCCCGGACGCTGCAGTTCTCGCTGGCCGGGCTCCGGAACCTGTCGCTGATCCGCACCCCCCCGCGCGATCGCCTCGCGGTGCACACCCAGTCGATTCCGTGGAGCGACGCACTCCTTTCGGAAATCATCGGGCGCGAGATGGACCGCGGGGGGCAGGTCTACTTCCTGCACAACCGCGTCGAGACGATCCACACCATTGCCGAGCGGGTGCACCGGCTGGCCCCCGAGGCGCGGGTCGAGGTGGCCCACGGGCAGATGGGCGGGCGCGAGCTGGACCACGTGATGCGGGACTTCATCGAGGGGCGCATCGACGTCCTCGTCTGTTCGTCCATCGTCGAGAACGGGCTCGACGTGCCGAACGCGAACACGCTGATCGTGGACCGCGCCGACCGCTTCGGGCTCGCCCAGCTCTACCAGATCCGGGGGCGGGTGGGGCGCTCCGACCGCCGGGCCTGGTGCTATCTCGTGACCCCCGACGCGATCACCGACGAGGCCAGGCAACGCCTCGCCGTGCTCGAGCACCATACCGAACTGGGAAGCGGGTACCAGGTGGCACTCCGCGACCTCGAGCTGCGGGGGGCCGGAAGCCTCCTCGGCGCCGATCAGTCGGGTTTCGCCCATGCGGTGGGCATGGACACCTACCTCCGGATGCTGGAGGATGCGGTCAGGCGGATTCGCGCCGGGGACGCCGATGTCCGGGAGTACCCCGAGCCCGAGGTGTCACTGGCCGGGTCCGCTTTCCTCCCGGACGCGTACGTTTCGGATTCGAGCCAGAAATTGCATCTTTATCGAAGACTTTCGAAGATGGAAGACCGATCCGAGGTGGATCGGCTGCGCGAGGAGCTGGCGGACCGGTACGGTTCGCCCCCGGAGGAAGTGGAGCGCCTGCTGGATGCGCACCTCCTCCGGCTCCTCGGGAGGGATCTCGGGATCGAGCGCATTTCCGTGCGGGGACGCGAGGGACGGCTGACCTTCCGGCCGTCCGCCGCTCCCCGCATGTCCGTGCTCGAGGTTCCCTTCCGGAACCGACAGATCGAGGTCGAGGTGAAGCGGATGGTCCCGCTCTCCCTGGGCCTCAGGCAGGGGGGTCCCGAGCCCCTCACCCGCACCCTGATCCGGGCGCTCGACGCCTGGCTCGAGGCGCGGGACAAGGCGGCTTGAGGCGGTTCGCGCCCGCGCCGCCCCTTTCACCCATGAACGAGACACCTGGCATGCGCCCTCGGTACACGACGATCCTGCCCCTCTTCCTCGCCCTCGCGGTGGCCGGCTGCGGCGACCGCGACGGTCCGCGCCTCTCCGCGAACGACGTGGCGGCCGCCGCCGACCTCCGTCTGACCGTGGACGAGGCCGCCGACCTGCTGGCACCGGTGGCGGGGCTCCCCAACGACCCCGAGGTGGTCCAGGCGCTCGCCGAGTTCTGGATCGACTACACCCTGCTCGCCCTTGCCGTGAACGAGGAGGGGGGGCTGGACCGGCTGGACCTCTCCTCGATCGTCGACCCCCAGGCGAAGCAGGGGCTCGTGATGCGGCTCCGGGACGAGGTCATCGACGACGACATCGAGATCTCCGACGACGAGATCGACGACTTCTGGGAGTCGGACCGTCCGGGCGAGGAAGTCCGGGCCCGCCACATTCTCCTGATGTACCCCACCGACGCGACGCAGGCCCAGCGCGACTCGGTGCGGGCGCTGGCCGAGGACCTCCGCGACCGCGCGCGCGCCGGTGCGAACTTCGCCGCCCTCGCCACCGAGTGGTCCGACGACACCGGCTCCGCCGCCCGGGGCGGTGACCTCGACTACTTCCCCCGCGGAATGATGGTCCCCCCCTTCGAGGAGGCGGCCTTCTCCACCGAGCCGGGCCAGGTCAGCGACATCGTCGAGTCCCAGTTCGGGCTCCACGTGATCCGGGTCGAGGACCGCCGGCGTCCCGAGCTCCCGGACATCCGGGAAAACCTCCGGGCCCAGCTCCAGCAGGAACGCACCCTTCAGGCCGAATCGATCTTCGTGGCCGGCATCAACGAAGCGGCGAGCATCGAGAAGGCGGACAACGCGCCCTCGGTCATGCGCGAGGTGGCCCGCTCCGCCGACACCGGGCTCTCGCGTCGTGCGGCGAACCAGGTCCTGGCCAGCTACCAGGGTGGCCGCTTCACCGCCGGCGACTTCCTCGAGTTCCTGCAGACACAGGCTCCGGGGCTGATCCCCCAGGTCGAGCCCGCGGGCGACGAGGACCTGCTCGGGCTGCTCGACAACCTTCTCCAGAGCGAGGTCCTCGTGGCCGAGGCCCGGCGCCGCGGCATCACCCCCGACGCCGATGAGAGCCGCGAACTCGAGGACGGGATCCGCGAGCAGTACCGGCAGGTGGCCGAGGCGATCGGGATCCTCGACCTTCCGCGGGAGTCGGGCGAGTCGCTTTCGCAGGCCGTGGACCGCCGGATCATGGAGCTGATGGGTGAAGTGGTCCGGGGCGAGGTCGAGGTCTTCCCCCTCCAGCAGCTCTCCATTCCCCTTCGCAAGCGCTACGGTTACCGGATCGCAACCGACGCCCTCGAGACGACCGTGGCGCGGGTCGAGGCCCGGCGCGCGGACGGCGGCATCCAGCTTCCCGAGGGAATGCCCGAGGGCTTCCAGCTCCCGGAGACGCTGCCGCCCCCGGACGGTGACGGCGGAGAGCCCGACGGATCCGAGGGCTGAAGGAACCCCGGGGAAAGCGCGGTGCGGAGCTCCTCCGCAGGAACCGCCTCTCCCCGGGGGTTTAGAACCCGTCTGGATCCCCCTTACCCTGACCCGCAGCTCCCCGGGCTCCGACATGCCTTCCATGCACCGCATCCTCCCGCCCCCGGTTCCCTTCATGGCGCCGGTGCTGGCCTTCCTCCTGGTCGCGGCCGCTCCGGCCTCGGCCCAGGACTTCCGGATCCCCGCCGGACACCAGGACCAGTCCGTGGACCGGGTCGTCGCGGTGGTGGGAGACTCCATCATCTTCATGACCGACGTGGAGGAGGAGTTCCTGCGCTTCAGGTCGCGGGGGGGGCAGCTTCCCCCCGAGGGCCCGGAGCTCCAGGCCTTCCGGCGCGAGATCGTCGAGAGCCTGGTGAACCAGCAGCTCCTGCTGCAGGCTGCGGCGGCGGACACGACGGTCGTGGTGTCGGACGAACGGGTCGAGAGCACGCTGCGGACGGCCTGGGACGAGGAGCTCCGGAACTGGGGGACCGAGGCCGCGCTCCGGGAGGAGCTCCAGCGCTCACAGGGGATCACCGTCACCCAGTACCGAGCCCAGCTTCGCGAGCAGATCCGCCGCGATCTCAAGGTGCAGAGCTACCTGCAGGCGCGGCGTCGCGAGGCCCGACCCGTGGCCGTCGACGAGGCCGAGATCCAGGCCTTCTTCGACGCTCAGCGGGAACAGCTCGCACGGCGCCCCGCCACCGTCGCTTTCCAGCAGGTCTTCGTCCAGCCCCTCCCCGGCGACTCGGCGATGGCCGCAGCCTCTGCCGAGATCGAGCGGATCATGGCGCTCTTCCGGGGCGGCGAGGACTTCGAAGCCCTGGCCCGCCAGTACTCGGAAGACCCGGGGTCCCGCCAGCAGGGCGGCGACCTCGGATGGTTCCGCCGAGGGGACGGGCTCGTGCGCGAGTTCGAGGACGCGGCCTTCCAGCTTCGCGAAGGGGGCATGGTGGGCCCGGTCGAGACGCAGTTCGGTGCCCACCTGATCCGGGTGGACCGCATTCGGGGAGCCGAGCGTCGGATCAGCCACATCCTCGTGGGAGCGGAGGTGGAGGCGGGTGACATGGAGGGAGCCCGGGAGAGGGCCGAGGAGGTCCGGGCCCGGCTCCTCGAGGGGGCCCCGGTCCGGGAGTTCACGGAACGCCAGCGTGCCCAGGGGATCGCGGACTCGGTCGAGGTCTCCCGCGAGCAGCTCCGCCAGGTCCCCGACGCCTTCGGCCCCCTCCTTCTCGGCGCGACCGAGGGCGAGGTCCTGGGTCCCGTCGAGTTCCCGATGGGCGGCGGTCAGACCGCCTGGGGTGTGTTCCGGGTCACGCGGGTCAGGGAGGAGGGCCTCTACACGCTCGACGATCTCCGACCCCAGATCCGGGAGCGCCTGCAGCAGGAGAAGGCGGAAGAGCGAATGATCCGCGAGCTCCGGGCCCGGATCTTCGTCGACATCCGGATCTGACGGCCATGGCGGGCACGGTGGGCGGAAACAGGGTCCGCCTGGCCGTGACGCTGGGCGACCCCCGTGGCATCGGGCCCGAGGTCATGACCCGGGCCGCGGCAGACGTTCTTCGGCCGTCACCCGCCGCCGGACCGCCCGGCGTTGGCGCGCCCACGCCGGAACTCGTCTTCATCGGTGCCGACGCACCCGACCCTCGGCACCTTGCGCCCGGGCTCGAAGGCTGCGGCTTCGTCGGGGTGGGCACCTTCGACGGCACCGAGCGCACGGCGGGGCGGATCTCCGTGGCCGCGCTCGAGCGGGCGACCGACATGGCCATGGCGGGGGACGTGCACGGGATCGTGACCGGGCCGGTCTCCAAGCCGGCCCTCCGCCTGGCCGGCGTCACCCTTCCCGGCCAGACCGAGTTCCTGCAGTTGCGGGCCGGGGCGCCCGCCTCGGGCATGCTGATGACCTCGGCGTCGTCGCTGGCCGGTCCTCCGCTCCGGATTCTCCTCGTGACGACCCACCTGGCGCTTCGCGACGTACCCGAGGCGCTGGATGAGGTCCGGCTCGAGGCCCAGCTCCGGCTCCTGGACCGTTCGCTCCGCGAGGGATGGAGGCTCGATGCACCCAGGATCGCCCTCTGCGCGCTGAACCCCCATGCCTCCGACGGCGGGCTCTTCGGGGACGAGGAGGCCCGGACGATGCGCCCCGTGGTGGAGCGGCTCCAGGCGGAGGCCCTCGGGGTGGATGGCCCCTTCCCCGCCGACACCGTCTTCCTGCGACTCCTGCGCGGCGAAGCCGATGCCGTGGCGGTTCCGTACCACGACGTGGGCATGGCCGTCTTCAAGACCCTCGCCTTCGGGAAGGGGGTCAACCTCACCCTCGGCCTCCCCTTCGTACGGACCTCTCCGGACCATGGCACGGCCTTCGACCGGGTGGGGACCGGAACCGCCGACCCGTCCTCGGCGATCGAGGCGCTGGAACTGGCGGCGCGGATCGCCGCAAACCGGTTCCACGTCCCGACTTCGGCCGGGCATCGAGGAGGTACCTCGTCAGGGCCAAGTCCATGACGCGAACGCCTTTGACACCCATGTCCCGTTCCCGGTACATTCCGGGGGGGATCCCCGCCCTGCCCTGCGACGCCCCCCAAGCCATGAGCCTCGACCCGACGAAGGTGCGGCCGTGATCCGCTTCTCTCGCGTGACCAGGAGCTATCCCCGCCGCGGAAATGCCCTCGAACAGGTCTCCTTCCAGGTGGACAAGGGGGAGTTCGTCTTCCTGACGGGGCATTCCGGGTCGGGGAAGTCCACTTCGCTCAGGCTGATGCACATGGCCGAGCGCCCGGACGAGGGCGAGGTCCGAATCTGCGGCTTCTCGTCGAGCATCACCTCGGACCGCGAGCTCTGGAAGCTCCGCCGGCGGGTGGGCATGGTCTTCCAGGACTTCCGTCTGCTCCCGGGCAGAACCGCCCGCGAGAACGTCGAGTTCGCGCTGGAGGTGACCGGTCACCGGAAGGAGGAGGTCGTCTCCCGGTCCGGTCGCCTCCTCTCGCAGGTGGGGCTCGCGGCGAAGGCGAGCGCCCGGGTCGAGGAGCTTTCCGGGGGAGAGCAGCAGCGGGTCGCCATTGCGCGGGCCCTCGCGAACCAGCCCCAGGTCCTCCTTGCCGATGAACCGACGGGGAACCTGGACGAGCGCGCCTCCCGCGGGATCCTCGAGCTCTTCCGGGACCTCAACGCGTCGGGAATGGCCATCGTGATGGCCACCCACGACCTGGAGCTCGTCCGCGCCCAGTCCACCATCCGCCTCCTGGAGCTGTCCCACGGTCGACTCGTCTACGACTCGGGGGCGGCGGACCCCTCCAACCCCGACGTCGAGGTGCCCGGGGATGACGCCGTCGCGGAAGCGGGTCGCGAAGTGGTGGGCGAGCCGGAGATCGAAGCCGTGGCCGGGGAGGGCTGACGATGCACGCGATCCGCGAGGCGGTGGCGGGTGTTCGCCGGGCTCCCTTCCTTACCTTCCTGTCGGCCGCCATGGTGGCGCTGGCCCTCTTCGTGGTCGGGCTCTTCGGCGTGGCCACCTTCAACCTCCACGAGGCCCTGCAGCGCATCGAGGAGCGTGTGGAGGTCGTCGCCTA
>JBJHBX010000049.1:0-12467 GCA_050485725.1 Gemmatimonadales bacterium
CCTGGAGGCCGTCAGGGACTCGGTCCGGAGCTGGTTCGGCGCCCTGCCGCCGGGGGGGGCCTCCGACCCGCGTCCCGTGGACCGAAGATCGGCGGGACTCCGGGGCGGGGGCGGGATCGACCGGGTGCGCTTCCACGGGTCCGCAGCCTCGTTCGAGCGGGCCGACCGGCGGCTGGCCTCGGGCCGGTACCGGGAGCAGCGCGCCTTTTCGCACGCCCGCACCCGGACCGCCCACATCCTGTCGGAGCTCGAGCCCGACCCGGCCACCTGGGGCAGGTGGGGCCCGGGTCCCCACGGCGAACGCCTCGCCGTGCACGAGGCGGTGCACCTCGCCACCTACCGGGTGGCCCTGGACGCGGGGTGGCCCGCCTGGGTCGCCGAGGGAGTGGCCGGACAGCTCGAGGAGGGGTGGGTGGAGGCCCGGGCGCGCCGGGGCGGCGGGGCGGGGGGGGCGGCGGTACGGGGCGATCCCTGGCTCGATACGCGGCACCGGGCGAGGGCCGCAGTGGCCGCGAGTGGAGGGCTCCCGACCACCGCCGCCTTCCTTCGCGGCGGGCTCGAGGAAGCACCCCTGGGCACCCGTTACGCGCTCTGGGCAGGCTTCATGGGCACCCTTCTCGATCCGCCCTTCCGCGCGTCGACCCTGGCCTTCATGGGGGAGCTCGCGGCGGCCCCGCCACCCGGCGGGTGGAGCGAGGAGGCGGTGGCGCGCCGCTTCGAGCGCATCTTCGATTCCGCGACCCGGGCCGCCATCGACAAGCGGTTCCGCGAGCGGGTCCGGGAGGCGCAGCCTGTCTGGCTCGAGTTGCGACGCGCCTCGGGGCATGACGGGACACATGACGGAACGGCCTGGCTGGTCCAGCGACCGGCGGGGCGGGATGCCCTTCTCTGGCGGCCCGCCGACGCCGCACCGCCGGAGTACGCACGGCTGCGCGTCACCGTCGCCTTCCGGGCACCCGGGCCGGAGGAGGGCGCCGTGCTGCTCGCGCTCGGGACGACCGCGGGAGAGGGGATCGGTGTCCGCGTCGACGGGAGCGGCAGGGCACGGCCCGTGCGCGTGCCCCTGGACCCCGAGGTGCTCCCCGAGCTCCTGGTCGAGGCCGCAGGGGCGAAGGTGCCGGTGGCTCGGGTGGTGACGGTCGACCGGCCAGCCGGTGCCGAGATGGACGCCCCCGGTTCCTCCGCCGGCGGTCATGGCGGGGAACGGCTCCTCGAGCTCGAGCTCAGCCTCGGCGCGGGCACGCTCCGCCTCTCGGTCGAAGGCGGGACGCCCCTCGCCTGGCCGGTCCCGGGGATCGAGCCCGACGGCGCATGGGGCATCGGCACCGCGGGCCGCACCGTGGCCCGCTGGCTCCACGTCGAGCCCGGAACCTGAACCCCCGAGCCGGGTTTGCCCGGCCATGCGCCGCCTCCCCCTCTTCCCGCTCCCCATCGTGCTCTTCCCCGGGGGTGTCACCCCGCTCCACATCTTCGAGCCCCGCTACCGCCAAATGGTGGCCCGCTGCCTAGAGTACGATCGGCAGTTCGGGCTGATCTACCATGACCCGGACCGATTCGGCCCCTTCGAGCCGACGCCGGGGCGCATCGGCACCGTGGCCGAGATCGGGGAGTTCCGCATCCTCCCCGACGGGCGCTCCCTGCTCCTCGCCCACGGGGGCGAGCGGTTCCGGATCCTCGACGGGATCGAGTCCGACACGCCCTACCACGAGGCACTGGTGGCATCCTTCGACGACGCCGGAGAGGAAGCCGGCGGCCCCGGTCCGGGCGCGGCGACGGGTCGGCGGCGGAAGGCGACGATCGCCCTCCTGGATGCCGTGCTCCACCGGATCGAGGGAGAGGGGGGAGGCTCCGGCCCACCGCTCGATCCGGCGAACGAGCTCTCCTTCCCGATCGCGATCCGGATCCAGACCGATCCGCTCTGGCAGCAGGGCCTCCTGTCATTGCCGCGGGAGGTGGACCGGCTCGACCGGATCGACGAGCTTCTGCGGGGCGTTCTCTTCGAGGACGGGCCCGATGGCACCGACCGCCGACCCGCCGGGGATTCCCGATGACCAGCGATTCGACCTCACCCACGCACCCCTCCGCCGGGGCTTCGCGCGAAGCCGCATCGGGTCGGGGGCCCGCCGCCGGGCCGGAGGAGGTCCGCTGGATCGAGACCCGGGAAGGGGGGCTCTTCTTCGTGAACGCCCTCTTCCTCTTCCCCTACCTGATGGTCCTTGTTCCGCTGGTGACCCGGGTCCTCGTCCGGGGGGTCATGGGCGGGCTTCCCGAACCCTCGGTGATCGTCGATACCTTCCCCCTGCTTGCCGAGCACCTGCTTCCCCGGATGGGGTGGCTCGCGGCGGCGCCGGGGTGGCTGGCGTGGCGGAACCTCGCGATCGAGCGGCGGGTCCTGCCGCGGATTGCGCTGGGCGTGCTCCTGGCGATGCACCTGGTGGTGCTGGCCTGGACGATCACCGGATGGTTCGGCCTCCATGACGGCGTGCTCCCCGGGGGCCCCGGCGCCTGACAGGACCGGCGCCCCGCGGCCTCAGAACTCGCCGATGAAGGCGATTTCGGGCACGAGTTCGTAGCCCGTCTCCCGGCGCACCGTGTCGCGGGCCAGGTCGATGAGCCATCGAACCTCGGCGGCGCTGGCGCCCCCCAGGTTCACGATGATGTTCGCGTGGCGATGGAAGATTCCCGCCGCACCGTGGACCCGCCCCTTCAGGCCGCATCCGTCGATGAGTCGCCCGGCCCCGATCCCGTCGATCTTCTGGAAGATCGAACCGGCGCAGGGGTAGAGCCAGAGGTCGGGATGGCGGTCGTCCCTCCAGCGGAGGTTCTCCTCCATGACCCTCCGGAGCTCGGGCACGGGCGTCGGCTCGAGCCGGAAGGTGGCCGAGAGGACGACGTCGGGGCGATGGTGGAGGATCGAGTCGTCGTAACCGAAGGCGAAGTAGTCGACGTCAACCGTCCTCCGCTCGCCCTCGGCGCTCAGGATCTCCGCCGATTCGAGCACCTCCTCGACGAAGACGGTCCGCGCCCGCTCGGGCGCCGGCGACAGGAAGTGGAGGTTCTGCCAGAGCGCGCCCCCCACCGAGGACGGGATCCCCACGAAGTGGTGGAGTCCGCCCAGTCCCCGGCGCACGGTCTCCACGATGAGCTCCGGGAAGACGTCGACCCCGGCGCCGGCCCTGACCCTCCTCCCGTCGAGGAACTCGATCCCCTCGACCCGTGACCGGATCACGAGACCCCGGTAGCCGCGGTCCCCCACCAGGATGTTCGCGCCCCGCCCCAGGATGAAGTGCGGGATCCCGAGCTCCCGGGCCGCCGTGACCACGCGGGCCAGCGCATCCGGTGTCCGCACCTCGACGAGGAGGTCGGCCGGTCCGCCGATCCGGAAGGTGGTCAGGGGGGCGAGGGGGCGGTTCCGCTCCAGGACGAGCTCCCCGAGGGCGGGGGCGAGGGCCTCCGCCATGTCGAGGGGATCGCGAGGGGTCGGGTTCGTCGGCAAGGGCCTGGGGCGTGGGGGGTTCCGGATCCGGCGGCCGGGTCCCCCGGGCGCCGGCACGGGCCGCGACCCGTGGCCCGGCGAAGATACCCGATTCCCCCCCGGGGGGACACCCTGTACCTTCGGTGGAAACCCCTGAACGGGAGCGTCCATGAAGCCCTCCTCTCCCATCCTCCCGAAGTCCCTTCTTCTTCTCGGTTCCGGCGAACTCGGGAAGGAGGTGGCCATCGCGGCCCAGCGCCTGGGGCTGCACGTGATCGCCTGTGATCGCTACGCGGGCGCACCGGCCATGCAGGTGGCCGACGCCTTCGAGGTCTTTTCGATGCTCGACGGCGACGCCCTCGAGGCCGCGGTACGGAAGCACGCCCCCGACCTGATCGTGCCCGAGGTCGAGGCCATCCGCACCGGGAAGCTCCGGGAGCTCGAGGCCGAGGGATTCCAGGTCATTCCCACCGCGGAGGCGGCGTGGATGACGATGGACCGCGAGGCGATCCGGAGGCTCGCGGCGGAGGAGCTCGGGCTCAGCACCGCCGCCTTCACCTTCGCCGATGACCCGGCGTCGCTCCAGGCCGCCTGTGACGCCATCGGGTATCCCTGCGTGGTGAAGCCGGTGATGTCGTCGTCCGGGAAGGGGCAGTCCACGGTCTCCGGCCCTTCGAAGGTGGGCGAGGCCTGGACGCGGGCTCTCGAGGGGCGCCGTGGCGACCAGGCGCGGGTCATCGTGGAGTCCTTCGTGCCCTTCCACACCGAGATCACCCTGCTGACGATCCGGGAGAGAGAGGGGACGGTCCGCTTCGTCGAGCCCATCGCTCACCGCCAGGAGCGGGGCGACTACCGGGAGTCGTGGATGCCTGCCGGGCTTCCCGCCGAGGTGGTGGCCGAAGCGGAACGCATGGCCCGCGCCGTCGTCGGGCGGCTCGGGGGATGCGGGATCTTCGGGGTCGAATTCTTCATCACCGACGACGGGGTCTTCTTCTCGGAACTCTCGCCACGGCCCCACGACACTGGCCTCGTGACGATGATCTCGCAGGACCTCTCGCAGTTCGAGCTGCACCTGCGCGCCATCCTCGGGCTCCCGATTCCGATCCTGGCGTACGCCGGACCCTCGGCGTCGGCGGTGATCCTGGCCGACCGGGAGGGGCCGGTCCTGGGGTACGACGGGGTGGACCGCGCCCTCGAGGTCGAGACCGCGCAGCTCCGCATCTTCGGAAAGCCGCGGGCCTGGCCTTTCCGCCGGATGGGGGTGGCGCTCGCCCGCGGGGCGTCCGTGGCCGAGGCCCGGACGCGCGCCCTCGAGGCGGCGGCGCGGGTCGAGGTCCGGGTGGGCTCCGACGCGCGCGCGGAACGCCCCGATTGACCCGGGCAGCCACGTTGCGCTAGCTTGGGAATACCGCTGCGACGATAAGTATCGTTTTTCCTCCGGGAGGGGCCGTGTCGGATCGAGAAGCCATCTTCACCGAGCGGGAGCTCGACGTGATGAACGTGCTCTGGGAGCGAGGCACCGGAACGGTGGCCGAGGTGAAGGACCTGCTCCGGGACCCCCTCGCCTACACGACGGTGCTGACGATTCTCCGAACCCTCGAGGCCAAGGGCTTCGTGGACCACGAGGAGGAGGGCCGCGCCTACCGCTACTTCCCCGTGGTGGAGAAGGGCGAGGCCCGCGAGAGCCACCTGAACCGGCTCCTGAACAAGCTCTTCGCCGATTCCCCCGAGGCGCTCCTGACCCAGCTCGTCTCCGACCGTGAGCTTCCCCGGGAGGACCTGGAGCGGATGCGCCGCCTCATCGACGAGCGACTGGACTGACCGCGGCTCCCGGACCGGCTCCCGTCAGTCGGCGCCTTCGCCCCCCTGGCGTCCGATCCAGGCCCCCACGAGGGCCAGCGGAAGGAGCGCGAGGAGCACCAGCACCGCCGGGTGTCCGAGGAGCCCCCGCTCCCGGGCCGTGACCTGGAAGGACGCTTCGCCGGCGCCCTCCGGCCCCTCCACCACCACCGTGAGCTCCCAGGGTCCTTCGGCCCCGAGCCCGAACTTGGCCGCGTAGTACCGCGGGTCGTCGGCCTGCTCCCGCGTCGCGGGCCGCTCCTCGTCGGGGGCGCCCCCCCCCAGGTGCCGGGTCCGGACCCGGACCTCGAGTCCTTCCGCCACCTCTCCCGATGCGGCCATCACCGCAAGCACGCTCACGTCCAGCGAGTCCGGCCGCACGGGCGTCGGATCGGTGAATGCGGAGACCAGGTACGCCCCCATCGGGACGTTCGCGAGCCGCAGGGTGCCGCCGTTCGCCCGGAGGGCGTGGGGCGCCAGGAGGAGCACGGCCAGGCCGGCCGCCACGAGGGAGGCCGTGAGGCGTGGGAGTCCCGCCCGGGGGCGGCGGATCGGGGATCGGTCGAGGGGGTTCGAAGGCACGGGGCGTGTGGGTGCGAGGGCCGGAGGCCGCGAAGGGTCGAGGGGGAGACGGGCGGGCGTCAGGGGCCGGGGGCCAAGAAGGTTCCGCGCATTTCCATGGGCTGAAGGAGGAGCCAGATCCCGGTGGCCGCAAGGGCCGTGGCCAGGATCGCCCAGGGGATCCAGGCACGGAGCGCCGCCCCCCTGTCGCCCTCGTGGCCCAGCGCGATGCGCCACGAGGCGGCCAGGCTGAGGAGGAGCCCCCCCTGCAGGAAGACGAGCTCGATGGGGAAGAGCCAGCTCTCGGGCACCATCGCGCCCAGCCCCCACCCGGGCTCACCGGCGGGAAGCCCCAGGTCGCGGAGGTATTGCTGTGCCACCGGGACGATCGTGAGCCCCCCCACCAGCAGGTGGAAGAGGTAGTGGGCGGTCCACATTCCGAAGCCGAGGGGTACGAGGCCCCAGGCATGGCGCGTCGCACGGCGAACCAGGGTGCCTTCGCTTCCGGCAAGGCTTCGGCTCGCCCACGCGGTCACGCCGGTGACGAGGGCAGGCACGACGCCGAGCCCCACCAGGAAGAACCCCGCGAGGAGCGTTTCCCGCGAGGTGACCCCCAGCGTCGTCGCAAGCCATGCCTGCAGGCGGAAGACCGGTTCCACCATGCCGAACGCGTTCAGGAAGGCGCCCCAGGTCAGGAGGAGCGCCAGCGCCGCCAGGTCGGGGCGCTCGTGGATCCTTCCCACGCCGGAACGGTGCTTCGTGACCGGGAACTCGCGGATCGGCGATCGCCCGAGAATGCCGATGTTGTCGTGGGGGCAGGCGTGGATGCACTCCATGCAGAAGGTGCAGTCCAGGTTCCCTTCCTTGCGCGGAAGGTAGAGGGCCAGCTCGCAGCCGCCCTGCACGAGCCCCTCGCGGCCGCGGGCACGCCCCGAGCTCGGGACCGGGCCGGCCGCACCCCCCGCGAAGGCGAGCGACAGCCGGCCCGAGGCCGGATCCGGGCGGATGGGGCGGCCGCCCCACGCGTCGGCCCCGGAGGCCGACGGGTCCCCACCGGCGTGCCCCGCGGTCGAACCCGCCGCCGCGGGCGCGGCGTCCGGCGCCCGGGATCCGGAAGGGCGGTAGCGACCGCGAATGCAGTCCTTCGTCTGGCAGCGACCACAGATCTCCGCATCCCGCACCCGCACCTCGAAGGGTGAAACCATGCCACCGACGAAGTGGAACTGGCCGATGGGGCAGACCCAGCGGCAGAAGGCGGCGCCCCGGAAGAAGCCGTCGATGACGAAGGCCCCGGCAAAGTAGGCGCCGGCCACCCACGCGGTGAGCCATGGGCTCGCCCAGAGCGAGAAGGCCTCGTACGCCCAGAAGAAGAGCCCGAGGATCGCCACCGCGAGCCACTTGGAGCGGAGCCGCCGCGGCCAGTTCCACCGGGCCGGCAGGAAGCGCTTCGCGAAGCGCCGCGGGAGCATGAAGGGGCACGCCATGCAGAAGAGGTTCCCCACCGCCAGGAGCGCCAGCACGACGAAGCCGCGCCAGTGTACCCAGGGAAGGACCCCGGCCAGGTTCCGCGGAGCGAGCTGGGGCCCGAAGAGGCCGTCGAGGAGGATCGCTGCCGCGAGCCCGAGGGCCACGAGCTGGAGCGTGGTCCGGGCGTGCCGCCAGCGGAGGAAGCGCCCCGCCACCGGGAGGCGAAGGAGGTCGGGAGGGGTCACGGGGCCGCCCCGGAAGCGTCGATCAGCCGCCGGCGCCGGGGCTCGACACGACCCGGGCCTCGCGCTCGAGGACGCCGGAGCGCCCGTCCGGAAGGGTCACGTGGACCCGGAGAATCCAGTCGCCCCCCATCGTGAAGGCGAAGTCCTCGACCCGGTAGCGTCCCTCGGCGTCGAAGCGTGCCGGCGTGCGCACCGGGACCATCCCCGCGTGGGTCATCGTGCCCTCGAGCTCGACCTCGGCGCCGTCGACCGGGGTCCCCCCGGGATCGGTGAGAGTCAGGACCACGAGGTTGGGTCCCACCACCGCGGGGGTGGGCGCGAGGGAGACGGTCACCCGGTACCCCTCGAGCTCCCCGACCCCGGTGTCGCCGCGGCAACCCGCCAAGGCGAGGAGGAGGAAGGGAACGAGGGCGGGAAGGAGGCCGAGGCCGCGGGGGTGCTGGAAGCGGCCACTGGGCCAGGCACCGGGGACGGGCCTCATCGCATGACCCGGCGCAGGTCTTCGACCATCGCGTCGGCGCCCTGGAAGGGAGCCAGGAAAAGCACGATCCGGCCCTGGCGATCGAGGACGAAGGAGCGGGTCGAGTGGTCCACCCAGTACGCGCCGGGGGCGGCCGGCGCCACGACCGCGTCGAGGCCCTCGGGAAGGCCCCATGGACCGGCGTCGTGGGCGTGGGCGGCATGAGGGTCGGCGGCTGCGGGCGCCACCGCTGCTTCGGGGTCTGCGGGGTCTCCGTGGGCGCCATGCCCGTCGTGCGCATCGGCGCCGGGCTCCAACCCCACCGGCGTGATCGCCGCGTGCACCCCCCACCGGGCGGCCTGGCTCCAGACCTCGTCCCTCGGGCCGGTGAGCCCGACGATCGAGGGATGGAAGTTCGCAAGCCAGCTTCGCATGCGCTCCGGCGTGTCGCGCTCCGGGTCGAGGCTCACGAAGACCACCTGCAGGCGGTCGGCCTGGCGCCGGGGAAGGCGGTCCAGCGCGCCGCTCAGGTTCAGCAGGGTCGCGGGGCAGACGTCCGGGCAGTTCGTGTAGCCGAAGAAGACCACCGTGGTGCGGCCCCGGAAGGATGCCAGGTTCACCCGGTTCCCGTCGGGATCCTCGAGCTCGAGGGGCGGCGCGGGGTAGGGCATCGGCGGAGGGGAGGCGCCGGCCCAGTCGACCTCCGACATCGGTGGGGGGGTCAGGAGGACCACGAGCGCCACGAGGGCGAGCCCCATCAGGATCCCGGTGACGATCTGGAGTGCACGTCGTGCGAACATGACCGGTGGGCGGAGAGGTCGGGTGCGAAGGGAGGTGCGAAGCGGGACGGACGGGGCCGCGAGGCTCAGCGTCCCTCGCACCGGGACCTTGACGACGGAAGATAGCGGATCGAGAATTAGGCTGACCTAAAAAGAGGTACATCCGCTTCCTTCGACCCCACTTCCCATGCGCGACACCCCGGACTCCCGTCATCCCCGTCGATTCGTCCCCGTCCTTGCCGGCCTCATCGTGGCATGGCTGGGCGGAGCGCTCGCGGGGTGCGGGGGCGGCGACGGGACCCCCGACGACGGGGATGCTGCGCTCCGGGTCGTCGCGACAATCGGGATGATCACCGACGTGGCCCAGCGCATCGGGGGAGAGCGGGTGCGGGTGCGCGGGCTCATGGGGCCGGGCGTGGATCCCCACCTGTACCGCGCGGGCGCCGGTGACCTGCGGGCCCTCGCCACCGCCGACCTCGTGCTCTACAACGGGCTCTTCCTCGAGGCGGCGCTGGGCGAGGTCCTGGAAGAGATGGGGACCCGGACCCGGACGCGTGCGGTGACCGACGTGGTGCCCCGCGACCGCCTCCTCTCGCCCCCGGAGTTCGAGGGAGCCTGGGATCCGCACCTCTGGTCCGACGTGGCGCTCTGGCGCCGGGTGGCGGAGGGAATCGCGGACGCCCTGGCCGAGGCGGATCCCGAGGGGGAGGAGGGGTTCAGGGCACGGCACGCGGAGCTCGATGCGGAGCTCGAGGCCCTGGACGCCTGGGTGCGCGAGGAGGTGGCCAGGCTCCCCGAGGCCCGACGCATTCTCGTGACCGCCCACGACGCCTTCCACTACTTCGGCCGGGCCTACGGCTTCGAGGTGAGAGGGCTCCAGGGGCTCTCGACCGTGACCGAGGCCGGGGCCGCCGACGTGCAGCAGCTCGCGGCCTTCCTGATCGAGCGCGAGGTTCCGGCCCTCTTCGTCGAGAGCTCGATCCCACCCCGCACCGTCGAGGCGGTCCGACGCGCGGTGCTCGCACGGGGGGGAGACGTGGAGATCGGGGGCACCCTCTTCTCCGACGCGATGGGAAGTGCCGGTACCCCCGAGGGGAGCTACGTCGGCATGGTCCGGCACAACGTCCGCACCATCGTGGACGCGCTCTCGCGGAATGTCGCGGACCCCTCCGGCGGCGGCCCTCCTCCCTCCGCGGGTTCGGGGGATGCGGGGGAGGGGGGCGCATGAAGGGCGCCGGTTCCCCGGCGGGGCCCCTCCACCCGGGCGACGCCCGGGGCCCTGCTCCCGGATCCCCCGCCATCGAGGTGAACGACCTGACGGTGGCCTACCGCGACCAGCCGGTCCTCTGGGACGTGGACGTGACCTTCCGGGCCGGGGCGCTTTCGGCCATCGTCGGGCCGAACGGGGCGGGGAAGACCACGCTGATCCAGACGATCCTGGGGCTGGTCCGCCCCGCCGCGGGCCGGATCCGGATCCTGGGGCTGCCGGTACGGGAGGGGCGCCGCCAGGTCGCCTACGTGCCCCAGCGCGGTTCGGTGGACTGGGACTTCCCCACCTCGGTTCTCGACGTGGTGACGATGGGAACGTACGGGCGGCTGGGGTGGTTCCGCCGGCCCGGGCGGAGCGAGCGCGAGGCCGCCCTCGGGGCGCTCGCCAAGGTCGGCATGGAGGCGTTCCACGACCGGCAGATCCGGCAGCTCTCCGGGGGACAGCAGCAGCGGGTCTTCCTGGCCCGGGCCCTGGTGCAGGAGGCGCCGATCTACCTGATGGACGAGCCTTTCCAGGGGGTGGATGCCCGCACCGAGCGCGCCATCGTCGAGGTGCTGGCGGAGCTCCGGGCGCGCGGCGACACAGTGGTCGCGGTTCACCACGCCCTCCAGAGCGTGCCCGAATACTTCGACGACGTGGTGCTCCTGAACGTCCGGCGGATCGCTTCCGGGCCGGTGGAGCAGATCTTCACCGAGGAGAACCTGAGGGCCTGCTACGGGGGCCGCGTTCCCTTTCTCCAGTCGGTGGGCGTGGCCTCCGCGGGTACGTCGCCCGGGGGTGAAGCCGCGGCGGGCGGCGACCCCGGCGAGGCGGCCGGCCGGCCGGAGAGGGTGGGGGGCCGTGAGCCTCGTTGACATCCTGCACGGACTCGTCTTCGACTTCACGCTCCGGACCGTCGCGCTGGGCGCGGCGGCGCTGGGGGCGCTGGCCGGGGCGCTGGGCTCCTTCGCGGTGCTCCGCCGGCAGAGCCTGCTCGGGGACGCGGTGGCCCATGCCGCCCTTCCCGGGATCGTTCTGGCCTTCGCGCTGACCGGCTCGAGGGCCACGCCGGTTCTCGTGCTGGGGGCCGGCCTCGCGGGGTGGGTCGGGACACTCGCGATCCTCGCCATCGTGCGGGGGGGACGCCTGCCGGAGGACTCGGCGCTCGGGATCGTGCTCTCGGTCTTCTTCGGGCTGGGCATGGTGCTCCTGACCTGGGTCCAGCGTCGACCCGACGCCCGGCAGGCCGGGCTCGACACCTTCCTCTTCGGGCAGGCGGCCACGGTTCTTCCCGCCGACGTGGCCCTCGTGGCCGGCGTGGGTTCGGTGGTGGCGCTCCTGGTGTTCCTCTTCTGGAAGGAGTTCAAGCTCCTGGCCTTCGACCCGGACTACGCCGCGGCGCTCGGGCTCCCGATGCGCCGGGTCGATCTGCTCCTGACCGGACTCCTCGTCGTGGCCATCGTGCTGGGCCTCCAGATGGTCGGCGTGGTGCTGATGAGCGCCATGGTCGTGGCACCGGCGGCGGCGGCCCGCCAGTGGACCGACTCGCTGAAGACGATGGTGCTCCTCGCGGCGGCCTTCGGCGCCGGCGCGGGGGTCACCGGGGCGGCGCTTTCCGCCACCGCGCGGGGGGTCCCCACCGGGCCCACCATCGTCCTCGTGGCCAGCGCGCTGGTCGGGGTGTCGCTCCTCGCCGCGCCGGGGCGAGGGCTCGTCGCGGAGGCGGTCCGGAGCTTCCGGGTGCGCCGACGGATCCGGGCCGATGCGGTCCTCCTGGACCTGTACGCCCTGGCCGGACAGCACGGGGGCTCGGGCCACCCCCACCCGGTGGCGACCCTCCGCGCCATGGCCGGGGGGGACCGCGGCGTCACCGCGAGCCTCCGGACCCTCGAGGAGCGCGGGTGGGCCGTCCGGAGCGGGGCCGGGCGGTGGGGGATCTCCGAGGCGGGGCGGGGCCGCGCCCGGCAGCTCCTCTCGACCGGCTACCCGACGGGGACGGACGCCGACTCCGGGGGTGCGCCATGACGGCCCTGGACCTCGAGGTCCAGCTCCTGGCCGTCGTGGTGGCGGTGGCCTGCGCGCTTCCGGGGTGCTTTCTCGTGCTGCGCCGCATGGCCCTCCTGTCGGATGCGATCTCCCACTCGATCCTGCTCGGCATCGTGCTCGCCTTCTTCTGGGTACGGGACCTCGCCTCGCCGGTGCTGATCCTGGCCGCCGCGGCCACCGGGGTCCTCACGGTGGCGATGGTCGAGGGGCTGCACGCCACCCGGAGGGTCAAGGAGGACGCGGCCATCGCCCTCGTCTTCCCCGCGCTCTTCTCCATCGCCGTGCTCCTGATCTCGCGCCACGCGGGGCACGTTCACCTGGACGTGGATGCGGTGCTCCTCGGCGA
>JBJHBX010000050.1:0-12264 GCA_050485725.1 Gemmatimonadales bacterium
ATCGTGGCCCGCACCCGCTCGAAGACCGGCGCCTCGCTGCGCGGCGCCGCGCTCCTCCTCGCCTCCGCGCCCGCCCCCTCGACCTCCGCGAATCCCAGCATCCCCCCCTCCCCCCGTTCGTGGTGTGAACCGCAGCCGCGCGAGCGGGCGGTCGAGGCCGCCCAACCCGCCATGCCGCATGACGATACACAAATCTAACGGGGGGTTTTGCGGCCCACTGGAAGGCCCCTGGCGGCGCGCTCGTCGGGGTGCGACACGTCGCGAAGTGGAACTGCGCCGCAAGCGCGATCCTGCGGCCCGCCAGGGGTCACAGGGCGCGGATCCGGAGGGAGTGTCGGACAAAGCCCTTCCCGACACCCGAAAACCCGTCAACCCCCCGGCACCCCGAATCGGGGACTTTCGCATGGGAATCGGGGACAACGTGCGGCGAGGGGGGTGCGGCGGGGGACGTGCGGCGAGGGGGGTGCGAGGGGGCCAGAGGGCGCGATGGCTGCGGGGCGCGACGGCGGTGGGGACGACCGGGCGGGCGGCGGCGACGCGCGGGTGCGGTGGTGACGAGCGGGCGCGAGTGCCGCGGCCACCTTTCAGCTGAAACGTTTCAGCTGAAACGCCCCGGCGTCAGCTCCCCTCCCCGCTCGCCCGCAGCGCCCGGTGGGCCGGCTCGAACTTGAGCGCCGTCTCCTCCCACTCCGAGTGGGGATCCGAGCCCTCGACGATCCCCGCGCCCGCGTAGAGCCGCCATCTTCGCCCGCCCCCCACCCCGATCCGGAGCGCCGGCACGAAGTCGCCATCGCCCGCGATGTCGAACCACCCCACGGGCCCCGCGTACCACCCCCGCTCGAAGGGCTCCACCGCCCGGATCAGCTCGAGGGCCGCGGCCCGAGGGCGCCCGCATACCGCCGGCGTCGGGTGGAGCGCCTCGACCAGCGAGAGAATGTCCTGCCCATCGGCCGCCTCCCCCTCGATCGGTGACTCCAGGTGCTGGATCCGCGCCAGCTTCAGGACCCCCGGCCCCGACGGCACCTCGAGCCTCCGCATGCGGGGCGTCAGCACCTCGACCATTTCCTCGACGGTCATCCGGTGCTCCGCCCGGTCCTTGGGCGAGGCCAGGAGTCCCCCGGCGAAGAGCTGCTCCTCGTGCGTCGTCCGCCCCCGCGGCGCCGACCCGGCCACGGCGGTGGCGTGGAAGCGTCCCCCGCGAAGCTCCGCCAGCACCTCGGGCGCGGCGCCGAAGAGCACGGACCCCGGCTCCGGCTCGAACACGAAGACGTGCGCGCGGGAATTCTCGTGGCGCAGGAAGCGAAGCAGCCGGGGCACCGAGACGGGCACCGGGAGGGTCACGTCTCGCGTGCGAGCGAGCACCGCCTTGTCGACCTGTCCGTCGCGCTCCGCCGCGAGCACCCGCTCCACGGCGCGCGTCCAGCCATCCTCGCCGCGCTCCTCGGCGGCCTCACCGTCGGCGGCAAAGGGCTCGGTCGGGTCCAGTGCGCTCCCGGCGCCGGGATGGGAACGGAGCGAACGAACCCAGGTCTCCGCCTCGGCGTCCCGCGCCGCATCTCCTGAAACCGCATCGGTAGGAGCTGGACGCGCGTCGGTAGGAGCTGGACCCGCGTCGGCTGGAGCTGAAACCGCGTCGGCTGGAGCCGAAACCGCGTCGCTTGAAGCTGGACCCGCACCGCGCCCCAGCACCGTGATCCCCACCCCTTCCGGCCCCGCCTCGAGCAGCACGCGCGGGAGCACGAAGCGCGCAGGCGGGAACGCAGACCAGCTCCCGTTGGCCTCGGGGTCCTCGAGGAAGGAAAACCCGCCGAACAACCGGGGGCTGAACTCGCCCCCGCCCCTGCCCGCGCCCGCGCCCCGCTCCTCTGCCCACCTCCGCGCGACCTCGAACCGGCTCTCCCCCTCGCCCGCAGGGGCCGCAGCCCCCCCCGACCCCACGACCAGCTCGTCCAGCACATCGCCCCACGCCACCCAGCGCTCGCCCCGCCCCCAGAAACCCCGGGGCCGCCCCTCGAACGCCGCGAGGAACTGCGCCGGGTCGGGGAAGGGCTCATCCGCACCGCAGACCACCCGGGTCGTCCGCACGAGCGGAGCCGACCGGGGCAGGGCGTCGGAGGTGCGTGTCAGGGAAACCGGGGTCATGGAGGGGGATCGGGTGGACCGCATGGGAGAGGCCCGGGCGGCCTCGACGCGGCATGTCTACCCCGTGACACGGGCCCGTTCCGGCCCGTCGGAGCCTCCGAATATAGCCGGAACGTTGAGAGGGGCGACCGGTAGCCGTAGATTCGCCGAGCACCTGATCGGTCCACGGTCCGGTTCGAGACCCCGACGACCCTGCGCACCCGTTTCCCCGTGCCGCGCCCCGCGTCCGGTCCCGCGTCCCTGCGCGTGGCCCCGGACGCGCCCCCACGCCGGAGCCCCCGCACCGCATGCCGACCACCCTCCCCATCACCGATCCGGTCCTGATCTTCGCGCTGGCGATGGGGATCTTCCTCCTCGCCCCGGTGATCTTCGAACGACTCAAGGTGCCGGGGCTGATCGGCCTGATCGTGTTCGGTGCGGTGGTCGGGCCGAACGTGCTCAACCTGCTGGCCCGCGACTTCACCTTCGAGCTCCTGGGGCAGGTCGGCCTCCTGTACCTGGTCTTCCTGGCCGGCCTCGAGCTCGACCTGAACCGCTTCAACGAGTACCGCTCGCGCAGCATAACCTTCGGGATCCTCTCGTTCGGGATTCCCATGGGGCTCGCGGTGGGGGTCATGCCGATGCTCGGCTTCTCGTTCCAGGCCTCGGTCCTGATCGGCGCGATCATCGGGTCCCACACCCTGCTCGCGTACCCGGTGGTGAGCCGCCTCGGGATCGTCAAGAACCCGGCGGTGATCACCGTCATCGGCGGCACCCTGGTCACCGACACGCTGGCGCTCACCGTGCTCGCGGTGGTGGCCGGATCCATGACCGGCGACCTCGACGCCACCTTCTGGCTCCGCCTCTTCGGCGTCCTCGGGATCTACGCGGTGATCGTGGTCCTGGCGGTGCCCCGGATCGGGCGATGGTTCTTCCGCAACGTACCCAGCCAGGCACCGGCGGAATTCATCTTCCTGATGGTGGTCCTCTTCGCCGTGGCGTGGGCGGCGAAGCTCGCCGGCGCGGAACCGATCATCGGGGCCTTCCTGGCCGGGCTGACCCTCAACCGCCTCATCCCGCTCAATTCCCCGCTGATGACGCGGGTGCGCTTCGTGGGGAACGCGCTCTTCATTCCCTTCTTCCTGCTCAGCGTGGGGATGCTCGTGGACCCCCGCGTCCTGGTCGAGAGCGCCGAAGTCTGGATCATTGCCGGCGCCCTCGTGGGGCTCGTGCACGTGGGGAAGTTCGCCGGGGCGTGGGCGTCCAAGATGTACTTCCGCTACAACCGGGAAGAGGGCCTCACCATGTTCGGGCTCTCGTCGCCCCAGGCGGCGGCGACGCTGGCCGTGACCTTCGTGGGGCTCGAGATCGGCCTCTTCGGGGAGTCGGTGGTCAACGCGGTGATCATCATGATCGTGGTCACGGTCTTCGTGGGGCCGTCGCTGGTCGAGCGCTTCGGCCGCGAGGTGGCGCTCCAGGAGGAGCGGAAGCCCTACGACCCGTCCGAGGCTCCGCGCCGCATCCTGATTCCCATTTCGAATCCGGCCACCGCCGACGCGCTGATGGACATTTCCTTCCTGCTCAGGGGGAAGGACTCGGACGAGCCCCTCTACCCGCTCATGGTGGTGCGGGGCACCGAGCAGGGGTCCGAGGCGCAGGTGGCCGAGGCCGAGAAGATGCTCTCGCACGCCGTCCTCTACGCGGCGGGCGCCGACGTGCCGGTTTCGCCGCTCACGCGGGTGGACCAGAACATCGCGTCGGGGGTGTCGCGGGCCATGGCCGAGACCCGCACCTCGATCGTCGTGGTGGGCTGGGACGGCCGCACGAGCGGGTCGCGCACCGCGGTCTTCGGGTCGGTGCTGGACCAGCTCCTGGAGCAGACGCGCCAGACGGTGATCGTGGCCAAGATGGGGCATCCGCTGAACACGACGGGGCGCATCGTGCTGGTGGTCCCGCCGTCGAGCGACCGCCAGCCCGGCTTCACGGCCGCCGCGAGCCTGATGAAGCGGCTGGCCTCTGAGGTGGATGCGAGGCTCGAAGCCCTGGTCGTCGGCGAGGACGTGGAGCGGTACCGCGAGACCCTGGTGTCTCTCAAGCCCGAACACCCGACCGAGGTGGCTTCGGTGGAGGGGTGGGGACCGCTCCTCTGGGAGCTCCGGACCCGCCTCGATCCGCAGGACCTGGTGGTGGTTCTGAGCGCCCGACGCGGCACCGTGGGCTGGACCCGCGAGCTCGAGAAGCTCCCGGGGCAGCTCTCGGCGCTCGTGCCGGAGAGCTTCCTGATGGTCTATCCGTCCGAGGTCGACGTGGCGGCGGCGGCCGCAGCCGAGGGAGGCGAGCTCCCGGTCCCGGTCAAGCTTCCGAGCACGCTGGATCGGGAGAGGGTCGTGCTCGACGCCTCGGGCGCGACGTATCGCGAGGTGCTCCGGAACATCCTGTCGACCCACTTCCAGCCCGGCGCCGAGCTCGCGGGGATCCTGGAGAGGCTGGGCAACTCCGAGGAGGAGTTCTCGTCGGAGATCCGCCCCGGGGTGGCCCTTCCCCACGCGCTGATCCCCGGGCTCGAGGACCCGATCATGTTCCTGGGCATCGTGCCCGGCGGGATCCGGTTCCCGAACGCCGAGACCCCGGCGAAGGCGGTCTTCATCCTGCTCGGAGCGTCGGAGAAGCGCTTCGACCACCTGAGACTCCTGACCCGCACCGCCCGGCTCCTGCGGAGCGCCGAGAGCGTCGACGCCCTGCTGGAAGCGACCGACATGGAACAGGTCACGGCCTGGTTCGCGAAGCACGCGGCCGAGGCGCTCCCCGCGCGGAGCCGTGATTCCAGAAAGGAATCACAGAGACGCAAATAGGGATTGGCGCAACTGAGACCTCCGGGACCAGCTTGAGGCAGCCCCTCCCGCCTCGTGTCCCCGAAAGGAGGTCCCGTGCTCGACCTGTCGGCCTTTCGGCTGCCCCTCCAGGACCCGGTCCTGGTCTTCACCGTGGCCATGACCCTGATCCTGGTGGCGCCCCTCCTCTCGAGGGCGTTCCGCCTTCCGGGGATCGTGGGGCTCCTCGTGGCCGGCATGGTCGTCGGACCGAACGCCCTCAACCTGCTCGACCAGGGCGAGACGGTACGGCTGCTCGGAACGGTGGGGCTCCTCTACGTGATGTTCCTCGCGGGGCTCGAGATCGACCTGGCCCAGCTTCGGCGCGCGCGGAACCGGAGCCTGGTCTTCGGATTCCTGACCTTCATCCTGCCGCAGTCCATCGGGACGGTGGTCTTTCTCTGGCTCGGGTTCGACTGGCCGTCGGCGATCCTGATCGCGAGCATGTTCGCGTCGCACACCCTCGTGTCGTACCCGGTGGTGGGGCGCCTCGGGATCGCGCGCGACGACTCGGTGATTACCGGGGTGGGGGGCACCGTCCTGACGGACACGGCGGCGCTGATGGTGCTCGCCATCGTCGCGCGGTCGGTGGGGGGCGAGATGACCGCGGGGTTCTGGGCCTCGCTCTTCCTTCTCTTCGGCCTCTACGTGGCAGGGGTGATCCTCCTCCTGCCCCGGCTCGGGCGCTGGGCGTTCCGGCAGATGAAGGAAGGCGGCGTTCCGGAGTTCGCCTTCGTGCTCGCGGTGGTCTTCGCGTGTGCCTTCCTCGCGAAGGCGGTGGGGACGGAGCCGATCATCGGCGCGTTCCTGGCGGGGCTCGTGCTGAACCGGATGATTCCCGGGGGGAGCGCGCTGATGGCCCGGATCCACTTCTTCGGGGATTCGTTCCTGATCCCCTTCTTCCTGCTCTACATCGGGATGTTCGTCGATGTCAGGGCGCTGGCCTCGGGGCTCGACGCGTGGGTCATCATCGGAGGCATGGTCGGCTGCACCGTGGTCGCGAAGGCCCTGGCGGCGTGGGGTGCCGGAAGCATCTTCGGCTACAGCCGGGCACGCATCCTGGTACTCTTCGGGCTGTCGGTCCCGCAGGCCGCGGCGACCCTCGCGGTGACCCTGGTCGGATACGACATGGGGCTCTTCAGCGACGCGGTGCTGAACGGCGCCATCGTGCTGATCTTCGTGACCTGCGTTCTCGGTCCGTGGGTCACCGAGATCGCGGGCGCCGAGGTGGCCCGGACCCGGAAGGCCGAGGCCGAGGATCTGCCGACCGAGGAGCGCGTCCTGGTGCCCCTCGCGAACCCCGCCACCTCCGAGAGGCTGGTCGAGCTGGCGCTCGCCATGCGCGGGAACTCGAACGAACCGGTCTTCCCGCTCAACGTCACGACGTCGTCGGATCCGGCACGCGTGCGCGAAGGCGAGGAGATGCTGGGAGGGGCGCTCGCGCACACCGCGGCCGCGGGGATCGCCGCGACCCCTCTGACGCGGGTGGACCTCGACGTGGCCAAGGGAATCCGGCGCGCGGCGATCGAGAGCCGGGCCACGGCGATCGTCGCCGGGTGGAACGGACTTCGGTCGCCCAGCCAGAGGATCTTCGGCTCGGTCCTCGACCCGCTCGTCGACGATGCCCCAGGCTCGCTCGTGGTGGCCCGCCTGGATCACCCGCTGAACACCTTCAGGCGCATCGTGGTCGCGGTGCCCCCGGGGTTCCCGGGCCACGACGGGGGGAATGCCGTGCTCCTGCTCGTGAAGCGGCTCGCCGCGAGCCTCGGCCGCGAGATCGACCTGCTGGCCACCGGCACGGAGGCGGACGAGGTCCGATCGCGGCTGGTGCAGCTGCCACCGCGTACGGGGGTTCGCCTCCGGAGGCTGGCCACCTGGTTCGACGTGTACCAGTTTCTCAGGCACGAAGTGCGGACCGACGACCTGTTCGTGCTCATCTCCCTGCGCGACGGTCCTTCCGCATGGGAGGCCGGTCTCTCGTTCCTCCCGGGCAACCTGTCCGGGTGGTTTCCGGAGCGCAGCTTCCTGGTCTGTTACCCTCCGCGGAGCATCTCCATGGGTGCGGGATTCACGACCCTGCCGGCGCGGGCTGCCACCTCGTCCGTCACCGAACCCCCCGGCACCTGGTGAGCCAGCCACCCCCCCGTTCCCGGCCGCCCGAGTTCAGCGGAATCCTGCGGCGCAACCTGGTCCGGATCCCGGAAGAGATCCGGCGGTGCAGCGGCATCGTGGTGCTCGGCAAGAGGATCAAGTCCCTCCTCTTCACAACCGACGTCGCGATCATCCGGAACCACAACGCCGACGCGGTCATCGCGGTCTACCCCTTCACCCCCCAGCCGGCGATCACCCACGCGCTGATGACCGCGGCCGACGTGCCGGTGTTCTGCGGGGTGGGTGGGGGCGTCACCTCGGGGCGGCGCTCCATCGACATTGCCCGCGACGCGGAGTTTCACGGCGCCCTCGGGGTCGTGCTGAACCAGCCCGCCCCCAACGACCTGGTCCGACGCCTGAAGCGGGTCCTGGAGATTCCGGTGATCGTGACGGTGGTGTCGACACGCGACGACATCGACGGCCGCGTGGCCGCGGGGGTGGACATCCTGAACGTGTCAGGGGCACAGGAGACGCCGGCCATCGTGGCGGCGATCCGACGGCGCCATCCCGAGCTCCCCCTCCTGGCCACCGGCGGCCGCGACGCGGACCACATCGGTGCGGCCATCGACGCCGGGGCGAACGCGATCACCTACACGCCGCCCTCCACCGCGGAACTCTTCCGGAGGGTGATGGAGGGGTACAGGTCCTCCGGACGGGACCCGGCGTGAACCCGGACAACCGCGTCTCCCTCCGGCAGCTCCGCTACTTCGTGGCGGTGGCGGAGGAGCTCCACTTCGGGCGGGCGGCGGCCCGGCTGCACGTGACCCAGCCGCCCCTGAGCAAGCAGATCCAGCTCCTGGAGCGCAGGATCGGAGTGCGCCTCCTGGACCGAAACCGCCGCCGGGTCCTGCTGACCCCCGAGGGGGAGCAGTTCCTGGGCGAGGCGCGCGCGGTGCTGGAACGACTCGAACGCGGGGTGGAGCGCGTCCGCCTCATGGCCGCCGGTGAGCGGGGGGAACTGAGGCTGGGCTTCGTCGGTTCGAGCGCGGTGGACCTGGTGCCCGCGCTGACGCGCCGGTTCCACGAGGCGCACCCGCGCGTGCGCCTGACGCTGAGGGAGATGACCACCGTCGATGCCCTCGATGCGCTGGCGGCGGACGAGCTCGATGCCGCGCTCGTTCGGGAGCCTCCGGAGCGGGCCGGCATCGTGACCCGGGTGATTCGCGACGAGCCCTTCGTCGTGGCGCTCCCGGAGGGACATCCCCTTGCAAGCCGGAAGAGCCTGCGCCTCTCGGAACTGGGCGGGATTCCGCTGGTGCTTCACCCGCGGGAGCTGAGCCCGAAGTTCGCAGACCACCTGCTCGCCCTCTGCAGCGCGGCGGGGTTCACGCCCCACGTGGCACAGGAGGCCGTCCACCTGCACACGCACCTGAGCCTCGTGGCGGCCGGGGTCGGCGCGAGCCTGCTTCCCCGCGTGGTGGAGGGACTCCCCTGGCCCGGCGTCCGCCTCGTTCCCCTGGGCGAGGCCGATCAGACGACCCGAACCTGCCTGGCGTGGTGGGCTGCCCGCGAGGGGCCGATCGTGCGGCATCTGCTGGACGCCGCCGCCGAGGTCACCCCCCCGCCAGCCCCATCGTGACGAGCGTGGCGCCCGCCGCGAGCGCCCACCCGGCCATCACGTCGCCCGGGTAGTGCACCCCGAGGTAGCAGCGCGACATCCCCACCAGGAGTGCCGGCGCGAGGACCAGCACGGTCATGATCCCCCCGCCCCCCAGCCCTCCCATGGCAATGGCCACCGGGAGCGCCACCGCGAGCGACGCGGTGGCGTGCCCCGACGGGAAGGAGAACCGGTCCGGCGGGTCGACCAGCGACTGGAGCCCCACCGGAAGGCTGGGCCGCGGCCGCGAGATCCACCGCTTCAGGAGCTGCGAGGCGGTGAAGGCCAGCGCCAGGCTCGCCGCGGCGTGGAGCCCCGCAGCCTCGAGCCCGGGGATCGCGCCGAGCAGGAGGAGGGCCGCGAAGCCCACCGGGACCGGCGCGTCGCCGAAGTGGGTGCAGACCCGCATGAAGCGGGTCAGCCAGGGGCGACGGCGCACCGCCAGCGCCCGCAGGAGCCGCTCGTCGGCGGCGCCGAAGCGAAGGATCAGCCAGGTCATGCCGCGGCCTCCCGGTAGGTTTCCACGACGCCGTCGAGGATCCGGGGCCAGGTGCGGCCCTCGGCCTCGGCGCGGGCCCGGGTCCCCATGCGGGCCCGGAGGAGGGGGTTCGAGACCAGCTCGAGAATGGCATCGGCGAAGGGCTCGACTTCGCCCGGGGGGGTCAGGAAGCCGGTTTCGCCGGGCAGGATCGAGTCGCGCACGCCGCCCCGGTCGACGCCCACCACCGGGAGCCCCGAGGCCATGGCCTCGAGGACCACGTTGCCGAAGGTCTCGGTGTCGGAGGGGAAGGCGAAGAGGTCGGCCGAGGCGTACGCCCGGGCCAGGTCGAGCCCGGTCCGGTAGCCGGCCAGCCGGATTCCCGGCACCGGCCGCTTCCGGAGCTCGGCCTCGATGGGGCCGCCGCCCACGAGCACGAGCGACACGTCGACCCGGGCGCGCTCACGGGCCAGCTCGCGCACCCGGGGGAAGGCCTCGAGGAGCAGGGGAAGGCGCTTCTCCGGGGCCAGGCGCCCCACGTAGAGGAGGATCACCTCGGCGCCGGGGGCGAGCTCCTTCCGGGTGGTCTCGGAGCGGTGCAAGGGGCTGAAGAGCTCGCCGTTCACCCCGCGGGACCAGATGTCGAGGCGGGGGTGGAAGTCCCGCCGGCGGAGCTCCGCCACCGTGTCGCGGCTCGGGGCCAGCGTCCGGAAGGCGGGGGCGTGGAAACGCCGGAGGAGCGACCAGGCGGTTCCCTCGGCGAAGCCAAGCCCGTAGCCGGCGGCGTAGGTCGGAAAGTTCGTGTGGAACGAGGTCACGAGGGGGATCCGGCGGCGGAGCGCCCAGCGCCGCCCCCACCACCCCAGGATCGACTCGGTGGCGCAGTGGACGACCTGGGGGTCGAAGGCCTCGAGCAGGCGGCGCTCCCCCCGGTTGGGAATCCGTGGCAGGAGCAGCTCGGGGTAGACCGGAACCGGCACGCCGGGCAGCCGGAGCTCGAGGGCCAGGGGGAGGGCCGGAGCCCCTTGGGTGGCGGCGGTCGCGAGCGCCTCGCCCTGCCCCTCGCCCCGGGTCGTCACGAGCGCCACCTCGTGCCCGTTCGCGAGCAGGTGGTCCACGAGCCGCGCCAGCGTCCGCGAGACCCCGTTCACCTGGGGCGGGTAGGTGTCGGTGAAGAGGGCGATGCGCACGGGTCAGGCCTCGAGCAGCTTCAGCGTCCGGAGGGTGACCCCGTGGTCCGGGTCGGTGCCGTCGGGGCGGCCCGTGTCCAGGTTCACGTCGGGGAGGGCGCCGTCGGGGTCGTCGAGGACCTGGTCGACGCGCCCGGTGAAGGCCGCCACCTCTTCCGCCACCGCGATCCTGAGCCAGGCCGGGGGCGGCACCGGCGAGAGGAAGGCAAGCGTCATCTCGCCCCGGCCGAGGGTGCGGGCGGCCCGCCCGGCCAGCGCCACCGTGGCCTGCCCCAGGCGCGAGGTGGGCCACTCGGTTCCCATGGAAAGGACCCCGATCGCGGAGAGCGCCTTCATCGACATGTCGACGGTGGCCAGGTGCGAGGCCAGAAGGCGCCCCAGCTCCACCTCGAGGCCGTAGACGTCGCGGTACGCATCTCCCACGAAGCGAATCGAGAGCTCGTCGAAGACCGGGGCGAAGCGGCGCCTGCGGAGTGCAGGATGGAGGCTCGAGATCCAGGCGTCGATCCCGGTCTCGACCCGGACGTGCCCCGCCGGATCCGCGTCGGCCGAAACGAAGGCCGGCCCGGTGCCACCGGCCTCGAGGGTTCCGCGGAAGTCGCCGAGCCCGAGCCCGACCACCGGGTGCAGGTGGCGGTCGGCCACGACGTGCGTGACCCACCCCCACGCGAAGGCCCGCTCGACGGGGGTGCGGGCCCGCGCGAGGAGCGTCCGGGTCAGCGTGCCGCTCCCGACGCAGTGCGCGAGATCGGAGAAGCGCCGCTCGCCCCCGGGGAAGTATCCCAGGTCCGGCCCGAAGGCGCCCTGCAGGAAGGCGTTCCGGAAGAGGGGCTCGTCGGTGGGGAAGGGGGCGACGCTCCGCCCGGTCCACGAACCCAGGACCCGTTCGGCAAGGAGCAGGTGGAGCGTCACATTGGGCATGACAGGAGGATCGAGGCCCCGCGCATCGGCGCCGTGACGTTCATGTCACATCGGTGTTACGAAGGGGCTCCGAAGTGGGAACGACGGGGGCTGGAGGGGGCTCCGGGGGGTGCCACGGGGGCCGCGGCGGCCCATCTTTCGGCGCATGAGGAAGAATGCCGCACGCAGCGCACGTGACGCCGAGCTCGCCCGCCTGGTGGGCCGCACCGAGGGGCTCCAGCCCTGGCGCAGGGTCTTTCACGCCACCAACGGGCTCATCATTGCCGGGGTGCTCTGGTTCCTGGACCCGCCGTGGATCGTGGCGGTGGGGGTGCTCGCGGCGCTCACCGTGGGCGCCTTCCTCGTCGACGCGGTGCGCTTCGCGGCGCCGGCGGTGAACCGGCTCTTCTTCCGGCTCCTTCGCCCCTTCGCGTCGCCCCGCGAGGCGGCAGGCCCGGCCTCGTCGACCTGGTACCTGGTGGGCTGCACCATGGCGGTGGCGGTCTTCCCCCGCGAGATCGCGGTGGCGGCGATCCTCGTGCTGGCACTCGCGGACCCGGCCGCGAGCTGGCTCGGGCGGGTGCGGGGGCGGCGCAGGCTCGGCACCGGTACCGTGCTCGGCACCGGGATCTTCGTGGCGGTGGCCGCGGCGGTGCTCGTGCCCTTCGTGGGGCTTCCCTCGGCGATCCTCGTGGCGCTGGGCACGGCGGCGGCCGAGGTGCTTCCCTGGCCGCTCGACGACAACCTGGTCGTGCCCCTCGTGGCGGGGGCGCTGGCGTGGAGCCTGGTGCCGATCTTCTGAGTGCTGCAGGGGTGGTCGGGGGTCGCGCTTCCCGCTACTCGTTACCGGTCGGTTTCGCGCCCGTGACCCCCAGCCGGACTCCCGATGCCCGCCCGCACCCGAAGACCCGCGTCCCTCGTCATGATCGCCGCGACCGCCGCCGCCATGGCCGCGTC
>JBJHBX010000051.1:0-12252 GCA_050485725.1 Gemmatimonadales bacterium
GCCCGGACCCGCACGGGGAACCGGGCCAGGAGCCGGGCGCGGAAGAGGTCCACGTCGTCGGTGGCCTCGAGGCCCACCACCGCCTCGGCGCCGCCGACCAGCCCGGTCGACAGGAAGAGCGCGGTCACGGCCGGCGGGGAGCCGTCCACGAGCGTCCACGCCACGACGGGCGCCGAGAGGTTCCCGCCGCGATCCACCGCCCGCGCCTCGAGACGCAGGTACCCCGCGCCCACACCTTCCGGAACGGGGCGGAGGAGCCCCGAGACCGGTCCGCTGCAGCCGGGATCCCCGGCCGGGACGACACAGGTACCCCCCTCCGGATCGGATGGACCGAAGCGGCGGACGCTGGCCACCACCGGGAGAGGACCGAAGCCCGCTGCGCCCCCGTCACCGACCACGAGACCCCACGCCGAACCGGGGGGAGGGTTCACGCTCTGCTCGGGAAGCGTCCCGCCCCCTGTGGCCAGCGCCACGGTCGGAGGGGTGCGGTCCACGCCGAAGACCGCACCGGACGGACCGGCCACCGGGTTCCCCTGCGAGGTCTCGAGGGGCAGGACCCGTTCGTTGCCAAGGGGGTCGGCAAGGCGGGCGAGGGCGCGGTAGCTCGCGTTTCCGGAGGTCGCCGCCAGGTCCGACCCTCGGACGACCGGTGCGAGCGCAAGGAGCTCGGCGTCGGTGGCGCCGGCGGGGCCGGCATGGATCCGTACCTCGACCTCGCCGATGCCCGGATCTGCCGGCCCCTCGAGCGCCGAAGCGAAGGTGAAGCCTGATCCGACCCAGTTGTCGAGGCAGCAGTAGCTGGTGCCGACCTGCCGGGGAAGGCGGAAGGCCTGGGCGTTCGGCGCGGCGAGGTCGACCCGGAGCGGATCGCCCACCGGCATCGGCGTACCGGGTACGAAGCCGCCGTCCCCGTAGCGTGCCTCGGTCACCTGGAGCCGGTCGACGGTGCCGGGCGCTGTTGCATATCCCGCCAGCGTCCCCTGTGCGCCGGGATCCGCGGGGAAGACCAGGGTCAGGGGCGGCGAGCCCACCACGCTCTGGCGCGACACGGAGACGCCGGCCGCACTCCTCAGGTCGAGGGTCAGGGCCGCCAGGGTCCGGCCCTGCGAGTAGAAGACCGGAACCACGGTGACCTGCAGCGCACCCCCCACCCAGGGCTCGCCGGTGGCCGAGAGCACGGGCCCCCGTTCCGGCTGGACGCGGGTCGAGAAGGTGTCCGGGTTGGCGAGGCGGACCTGGGCGGTGGCCACCGCCGCCTGCGGGCCGCCTTCGCGGGTGGCCAGGTGGACCGTGAGGAGCCGTTCCCCGTTCAGGAATCGGGGGGTCCCCGTCTGCGGATCGAAGGCGTCGGTGGGAAGCGAGAAGAGAAGCTCGAGGGGCCCGCCGTTCCCGCCCCCCTCGGCCCCGCCGAGCCGCTGGACGCCCACGACTTCCGAGCCCAGGAGCACCATGACCGAATCGGCCGTATCCCGGCCCCGATCCACGGTGACCCCGATCTCGATGTGCCCCCGGAGGGCCTGGGGGTCGGCGGGCACACGCTCCCCGTCCGGGAGCACGCGCTCCAGGCTCCGGAACCCCACCGTCGCCGTGAGCTCCGGGATCCCCTCGAACCGCGTCTCCTGCTGCTGGCCCGGCTGGAGCTGGACCGAGGTGCGCGTCGAGGGAAAGCTCACGGTGGAGGGGAAGCCGGAGATCTCGACCTCGTAGGAACCGGAGCGGAGGGCGGGAAAGACGAAGCCCCCGTCCGCCTCCGTCTGCGTCGTGCCCTGGTCGGGCCCGGAGAGCATGACCGTGACGCCCGGAACCCCCTGGTTCCTCGACAGCACCCTGCCCGTGATGGAGGCGGTCCGGATGAAGGTGCCCAGGAAGTCGACGTTGACCGTGCTCCCCGGTGTCACCGAAGCGGTCCGGGAGACCGCCGGGAAGACGGCGTCGGGGGGAAGGTCCCGGACCGACACGACGTACGCGCCCGCCGAAACATCACCGAAGGCGTAGCGGCCGTCGGCGTCCGTCTGCGATACCCGGTTCACCGGGCCCGTGAGCTCGACGGTCACCGAGGCCAGCGCAGCGCCTTCGCCGGTCACCCTTCCCTGCACCGCTCCCGGCTCGGGCGGCGCACCGCCGTCACACGCCGTGATCGCGGCCAGGATCAGGCCGGCGACGAAGGCGGTGAGGCGGGGGCGAGGGATGCGGGGTCGGGGAAGAGGCATGGGCTCGGTGCGGTTCGGCTTCGGCGACGCCCCCATGACGGTCGGGCAGGCCGGCGCGGGGCGCCGGGACGCTCGAGGGTTCTACACCCCAAATGTCACCCGGGTGCGCCGTTCCCGCGACCCCTCGCCCCCCGAGCCCTCTCCGGCCCCGGGGCTCGCTGCCGGATCAGTCGTCCTCCGCGATCCGCGCCTCGACCTCTTCCACGAGCCCCTTCGAGCCGATGAAGAGCGGCGTGCGCTCGTGCAGCGAGGTCGGAACGAGTTCGAGCACCGGGCCATGTCCGGTGCTGGCCCGCCCACCTGCCGCCTCGACGATCATGGCCAGCGGGTTGGCCTCGTAGACCAGGCGGAGCTTCCCCTTCGGCGCCCGCGCCTCGGCGGGGTAGAGGAAGATGCCGCCCCTGAGAAGGGTCCGGTGGACATCGGCGACGAGCGAACCGACGTAGCGCGCCGAGCTTCCGTCGCGGCCCCGGATCCCGTCGACAAACCGGCGCACGCCCGGCGACCACCTTGGGTAGTAGGCTTCGTTCGCGGAGTAGGGCCCGGTCGTGGATTCGGGGATGCGGATGTCCGGGTGGCTCAGCAGGAACTCGCCGATGGAAGGGTCCAGCGTGAAGCCATGCACGCCGGCCCCCGCGGTGTAGACCATCATCGTCGACGAGCCGTAGATGACGTAACCGGCCGCGACCTGCTTCACCCCCGGTTGCAGGCAGTCCTCCAGCGCGCCCCGCTCGGCACCCGACACCCGGCGGTAGAGCCCGAAGATCGTGCCGATCGAGATGTTGAGATCGATGTTCGACGAGCCGTCGAGGGGATCGAAGACGAGGACGTAGTCGCCCGTGGGGAACTTGTCGGGGATCGGGATCAGGCCCTCGACCTCTTCCGACGCCATGCAGGTGAGGTGACCGGTGTGATCCATGGCCCGGTAGATCACGTTCTGCGCGAAGACGTCGAGCTTCTGCACCGCCTCGCCCTGCACGTTCCGGTGGCCCGCCTCGCCGAGCACGTCGAGGAGGCCGGCCATGTTCACCTTGCGCGAGATGACCTTCGCGGCGAGCGCCATGTCGGTCAGGATGCTGCTGAACGCGCCGCGGGCTCCCGGGACGCGCCGCTCCTGGTCGATGATGTGGCGCTCGATGGTGACGATGTGGGTGTCGTCGCTCAGCTCGTTCATCTGGGATCCGTCAGGGGGATCGATGCCTCGGCACCCAAGGTGGATCCGGGCGCGGCAATCCGGTAGGGCCGGGAATGAGGGGGCCGGCGCCGGGCGTGGACCGAATGTGGCAGCAGGTCGCATGCCACCTCAGCGCCCCGGCGATGCGGACCAGCGACCGTCCCGCCGGATCCGGATCCGGAAGGAGCCGTCGCGGTCCGTGCGGTACACGACAGCCCCCCGGGCCTCGATCCGCTCGACGACCTCGGGGTGGGGATGCCCGTAGCGGTTGCCGTCACCCACCGGGATCGCCACCACGGCGGGGCGGGTGGCATCGAGGAGTTCGGCCGAGGTCGAGGTGCGGCTCCCGTGGTGCCCGGCCTTGAGCACCGTGAGCCGGGAGGGCAGAAGGGGAAGGAGTGCCAGCTCCACTTCGGCATAGGCATCTCCGGTGAGGAGGATCGACGCATCGCCCCACTGCAGCAGGAGCACCACGGAAACCCGGTTCGGATCGGTGCCCGGCCCCTCGTCGGGGGCGCGCGCCGAGGCCGGGTCCCGGCGCGGGGGTGACGGATGCAGCACGTGGATCTCGACCCCGTCCCGGACGATCCGCGCGCCGGCGTCGGAAACCCACCAGGCTGTCCCTGTTTCGCGGCCGGCCTCGAGGGTCGCCAGGTAGGCCGCCGACGCGGTGACGCGCCCGGGTTCGAGCACCCCGCGCACCGGAAGCCCCCGCAGGACGGACGCGGCACCGCCCAGGTGGTCCAGGTGGGCGTGGGTCAGGACCAGGGCCTCCAGGCGGCGGACGCCGTGCCGCCGGAGGTAGGGAACTACCCTCCGCGCTCCTGCATCCCAGCCGGCGGAGGCGGGGCCGGCATCGACGGCGATCCAGCTCCCTCCCGGAAGGCGCACCGCCACCGCGTCGCCCTGGCCCACGTCCATCAGGTGCAGGTCGAGGGTCCGACCTCCGGGAAGAAGGGGAAGAAGGAGCACCGCCACGGTGCCCGCCGCGGTGCCGAGGACGCGCCGGGTCGGGGCGCGGATCCGCCCGGCGAACGCCCGGGCCAGGAGGACCGTGGTCCCGCACCCGGCCCCGACCGAGGCCAGGAGCGCCGGACGTGAGACCCAGAGGGCCGCCCCGGGCCAGGCGGCCCACCAGCGGACGAGCGCCTCGACGATCGCGAGCATCAACCCGACGCCCCCCGCGAGGAAGTCGCCCAGGGGTGGAGAGACGACCGAGAGCAGGAGCGCGGCCCCGATGCCGGGAATCGCGAGGGCCACCACCGGCGATGCGGTGAGGGTCGCCACGACCCCGACCACCGATACCTGGTCGAAGTGCCAGGCCAGGAGCGGAAGGGTCGGGAGGGTCGCCGCAACGCCCGCCGCGACCCCCTCGGAGCTGCCCCGGAGCCAGCGCTCTCCCGGATCCGCCGCGGGACCCGCGCGAGGCGCCTTTCCTCCTGCCGCGATCCAGAGACGCTGGATCGACCGCTCCACCGGGCGCCGGAGCGTCACGAGGCCCAGCGTACCGGCGAAGGAGAGCTGGAAGCCCACCGAGGCAAGGGAGCCCGGCGATGCCACGAGAAGGCCGATGAAGGCGGTGGAGAGCGTCCCGACCGGAACCGCCGGCACACCCCTGGCCCGGGCGGCAGCCAGGAGGGTCAGGAGGACCGCGGCGCGAAGCGCGGCGTCGGGGGCCCCGATGCCGAGCACGTAGAGCCAGCTTCCGGCGGCGGCCAGCGCCGCGGCTTTCCGGGGGCGGGCACCTGCCATGCGGAAGGTGGCCAGGAGGAGGCCCGCCACGACCCCGACATGGAACCCCGAGATCGCGAGCAGGTGCGCCGTGCCCGAGCGCGCGAAGGCGGCCCTCAGTTCGGGATCCAGGTGTTCACGCCGCGCGAGCACCAGCGCCTCGACCATCGAGGCACGCTCGCCCCAGAGACGGTGGATACGGTCCTGCACCGCACCCCTCACCCTGAGCGCCGGACCTGGCCACTGGCCCCGCTCCCCGGACACCCGGGGTGCCGGGTCGGAACGGACCCGGAGGCGCCCGGCCCACTCCCCCCGGCCCGGGTCCGGGAAGGCGCGCCCCTCCCAGCGAACCGACAGCTCGAGCCGGGTCCCGGTCGCGGGCGCCGGAAGGTCGGCCGGCCACCATGCCCGGAGTGTCTCGCGGCAGCCCCCCGGGATGCCCGCCTCTGGCCGGAAGGGTGCGGCGCGCCCCGGCTCGACCCGGCCCAGGAAGCGGCCCTGGACCTCCCAGTTCCCGTCGCGGGGGAGGTCGAGGCGGCAGTCCCCGGCGACCCGCCTCCGGTCGGCCTCGCCCCCCAGCACGCCGGCCCCCACTGCAAGCACCAGGAGGGGGAGGAGGCCGTGCCTTCCGGCAGGCCCCCGGGGGCGGCGCCATGGCAGGAGGGGCAGGACGCAGCAGGCGAGAAGGAAGAGGAGGGTCGGTCCCAGCGGCGCGCCGACCAGGGCGAGGCCGATCCCGGTGCCGTACGCGAGTGCGACGAGGGTGACCGGGGGAACCCGTCGGATCAGGGCGATCCGTCCATCCGCGAGGCGGGATCAGGGAGGCGGGGAGGCCTCGGTCCGGTCATGTCCGGGATCGGGGGCCGGCCGCACCGCCGGCGAATCGGGGGCGGCCGACGGAGGGTCGGGGGGCACGTCCGACGAAGGGTCGGGGGGCGCATCCGTCGCGGCCGGCGAGGGCTCAACCGGGAGTGCCGGCGGAGACGGCGAGGGCTCCGGCGGCAATGACTCCGCCGCTGAAGCGCGGTCGGACGCGCCTTCCTCGGCCGCGCGCGCTTTGGCCGCCGCCCCCGGAAGCATGGCACTCCGCGGCTGCGGCGGGAGGGGGACCACCGGGTGGAAAAGGTCCTGCTGGAGCCGATCGACCTCGGTCCTCCGGGGCTCGTCGTCCTGCGCAGCCAGCCGGTCGCGGAGGAACTGCCGCACGCGCAGGTCGGCGTGGAGCCCGGCCAGGAGCATGACACCCATGCCGAGAAGGAACGAGCCGAAGGCCACCCAGGTCACCGGAACCCGGTAGAAGGTCCAGAGCCCCAGGTCGAGGGTGACCCGCTCGACGCCGTTCCAGCGCGCGAAGAAGAGGACGAACAGCAGGACCAGGCCGACCGCTGCGATCCCGGCAAGGCGGCTCACCGGGACCCCGGGCCCGCTGCGGTGGCGGCGGCGTGGACCGCGCCCCGGAAGGTGGCGCCCGTCGTGGCGGTGAGCTCGACCGGGACGTAATCGCCGACCCGCTCCGACGTGGCGGGAAAGACCACGGCCTTCCCGCGACGGGTCCGGCCGAAGAGCTCGCCCGGGTCCCGCCCCGGCTTCTCGACCAGGATCTCCTCGCTCCGGCCCACCTCGGTCCGGTTGATCTCGGCCTGGATCCCCCTGGCCACCGCAATCAGCTCCTCGAGCCGGGCCTGCGCCTCGGCATCGGGAATGAACTCGGATGCAGGGAGCCGGGTCGCGGGGGTCCCCTCGCGGAGCGAATAGCGGTAGGTGAAGGCGTCGTCGAAGCGCACCGTCCGCATCAGCTCGAGGGTGTCCCGGAACTCGGCGTCGGTCTCGCCCGGGAAAGCCACGATGATGTCGGTCGAAAGGGCCACGTCGGGGATCGCCGCACGGACCATCTCGACCTTCTCCAGAAAGGTCTCGACGGTGTAGCGGCGCACCATGCGTCGGAGGATCCGGTCGCTGCCGGACTGGGCCGGCAGGTGAAGCTGCTCGCATACCGCCGGCTCCGCCGCCATCACCTCGACCAGCTCGGGGGTCACGTCGATGGGGTGGGGCGAGGTGAAGCGCACCCGCCGAATCCCGTCGACCCGGGCCACGGCGCGCAGGAGGTCGGGGAAGCTCCAGTCCCCCTCGCGGTAGGAGTTCACCGTCTGCCCAAGCAGGCTCACCTCGGACACCCCCCGCTCGGCGAGCCCGCGCACCTCGGCCAGGATCTCGGAGGCGCGCCGGTTCTTCTCGGGGCCCCGGACGTAGGGCACGATGCAGTAGGTGCAGCGGTGGTCGCAGCCGCGCTGGATCGGAATCCAGGCCACCGGGCCCTCGGTGCGCCGCTGCTCGAGCCCCTCATAGTTCTCGCCGGTGTCCAGGTCGAGGACGGCGAGCTGCACCCGCTCGCGGCGTCCCGCCGGAACGCCCAGGCCCGGCAGCCCGGGTGCGTCCACGAGATGGCGGCCGGCCCCCGCGGCGACCTTCCGCGCAGGATCGGGGGCGCCGGTCGGGGGGGCCGGGGAAAGCGGCCCGGCGGCCGTGCCGGGGCTCGTGGCATCCACCCCCAGCTCTCCCCGCTCGATGCGGCGAAGCTCGTCGGGAAGGGTCCGGTAGGCGTCGGGGCCCATGACCAGGTCCACCTGCGGCGCCTGCTGGAGGAGGTCCGTACCCATGCGCTGCGCCATGCACCCGGTGACCCCGATGATCAGCTCGGGGCGCTCTCGCCGGAGCCCGTGGAGCTGCCCGACACGCCCCAGCACGCGGCGCTCCGCATGGTCCCGGATCGCGCAGGTGTTCACGAGGATCACGTCGGCTTCCTCGGGCGAGGCGACGATGTCGTAGCCCCCGCCGGCGAGGATGCCCTCCATGAGCTCCCCGTCGGAGATGTTCATCTGGCAGCCGTAGGTCTCGACGTAGGCCCTGCGGCGCGGTCGGGTCGGATCGGTCATGCACCTAATCAAGGGGGGATGCGGAGCCAGATCAATAGGAGGGGGGGCAGGGGTCGGGTTCCCGGGGCCCGCGAATGGCTCGCACGAGGGCTCGGTGCCGGGGTGGAACCCGGAGGCTGGTCGCCCGAGTATCACGGCGTGACCCGAAAGGTCGCTCTCTTCACCACCCGGACCCCTGGAGGTCCGTTCCGGGACGTCGCCCGTCCCACCGTCCACCGGGAGGGGACGGCCCCTCGGGAATCCGTCGGCGTGATCCGGGCCCCCCGCTCCGATGACCTCGACCGCCGGCGCTGAACACGGGAACGGAGCTCCAGATGACACCCTCCCCCACGGTCATCTCCGGAGATGACCTCGAAGGGACGCTGGCCTTCCTGCGGGCTGCCGAGCGCCTCAAGGACGTGACCCGCACCGCGTGGACCTCGGCGGGGCGCCGTGAGAGCGTGGCCGAGCACTCGTGGCGGCTGGCCCTGATGGCGCTCGTCCTCGAACCGGCCTTCCCCGACCTGGACATGGCCCGGGTGCTGAAGCTCTGCATCATTCATGATCTGGGTGAGGCCATCGGAGGCGACATCTCGGCGACGCTCCAGCCGCCCGAGGGAAAGGCCCGGAAGGAGCGCGCGGACCTCGTCGAGCTCCTCGCGCCCCTTCCACCTTCGACTACGACTTCAACCCGGGCTACGCCCGGCAGCACACCTTGGGTCACCCGCTGATCGAGGAAATCCGCCGGATCCTTGACGCGGAAACCGCCTCCCTGGCCGCGACGAACCCTCTTCCCCGACGAGCCGACCCATGACCGCACCCGATGCCCTCGACCCCCGGGAGGCACCGTGTCGCAAGCTGCGGGCACCCTTCGACCATGTGGCGCCGCATCTGGCGGTCCAGCAGGACGACGCGGCATGCTTCCGCGCCGGAACTCGCGAGCGTAGATTCGCCCGAACCGCGGTGGACCCGGCGGCCGGGCGATTCCGTCCCGGCAGGCTCCGCCCCCCCTCTTGAAGTGGCCCCGATGGCCGCGTACGCACCCCGCCCCTTGCGTCCCCCCCTCCCCCTGACCTCGCTGGTCGGACGGGAGCGCGAACTGGCCGAGATCCGGGCCCTGCTCGACGAGGCACGGCTTCTCACCCTCACCGGTGCCGGTGGAAGCGGGAAGACCCGCCTGGCCCTGGAAGCGCTCCGACGGGGCTCGGAGGCGGATTCCGGCGGAACCGGGGGACCGTCCGGTGGCGTGGCCTGGGTGGAGCTCGCATCGCTCGCCGACCCCCGCCTCGTCGCGCAGCAGATCGTCCACGCGCTGGGCGTGCGAGAGGAGATCCCGGCGGGTGACCCGGGGGCGGCCCTCCCCTTCCTTCCCGAGAACGATCCCGTTCTCCTCGTCCTGGACAACTGCGAGCATCTCGTGGAGGCGTGCGCGGAAGTGGCCGAGACGCTGCTCGGTGCCAGGCCCGCGCTCAGGATCCTCGCCACGAGCCGCGAGGCACTGGGGGTGAACGGGGAACGGGCGTGGCTCGTGCCCCCCCTCGCCACGCCGGCCGCCGACGCCCCGCTGGAGGTGATGGCGCAGTCCGAGGCCCTCCGGCTGTTCATCCAGCGGGCGAGGGATGCATCGCGCACCTTCGATCCCGGGCCCGACATCCTTCCAGTCCTGGCGGAGATCTGCCGCACGCTGGACGGGATCCCGCTCGCAATCGAGCTCGCGGCGGCCCGCGTGCGGGTCCTCTCGCCGGGGCAGATCCGGGACCGCCTGCATGATGCCCATGCCCTCCTGACCGACGGAGGTCGGCGCCTCGTCCCGCGGCATCGTACGCTCCGGGCCGCCATCGAGTGGAGCCATGACCTCCTCCCCGACGAGGCCCGGGTCCTTCTCCGCCGTCTCTCGGTCTTCCGTGGCGGTTTCACCCTCGACGCGGCATCCGAGGTCGCGCTGGAAGGCGGTGACGGCGATCCCCTCCTGGTGCTCGACGGCGTGGCACTTCTCGTGGACCGCTCGCTCCTTCAGGTCCGCGAGACCGAGGGCGAGGCGCGGTACTCCATGCTCGAAACCGTCCGCCAGTTCGCCGCGCAGCGCCTGGAGGCCTCGGACGAGGCGGAGCGCATCCGCGCACGGCACGCGCACTTCGTGGCGCGGGAGGCCGCCAGTGCCGTCCCATTCCTGGTCGGGGGCGAGCGCGCGCGCTGGATGCCGCGACTCCACGCCGATCTCGAGAACGTCCGGGAAGCGGTCCGATGGTCCTGGACCCATGAGCCCCGCCTCCACATCGCCATGGTGGCAGACGTCTGGTGGTTCTGGTTCTTCACCCGTCACTGGAAGGAGGCGGAAGCCGTGCTGGCGCGCGCGCTGGAACTCCCGGAGGCGGGCGAGCCCGGGATCCTGCGGGCCCGGTTGCTCCTGGCCCGGGGGGGGCTGGCCGTGCTCCAGGGGCGCACCGCAGAGGGCGGTCCCCTGCTCGAAGAGGCCCTGTCCCTGGCCAACGGGGTCGGCGACGCGCACCTGGTCGCCTCGGTCCACAACTACCTGGCGCTCCGCTGGGGGCAGATCGGTGACACCCGGGCCGCCCCCCATGCCGACCAGGCCCTGGCCTGGTTCCAGGGAACCTCGCATCACTCCGGGCACCGAATGGCCCTCCTGATGAGCGCCCTCGTGGCCCATTTCAAGGACGATGCAGCGCTGGCGGACCGCCACAGCCGCGACGCCATCGAAGTGGCCCGGCTGTGCGGTCCGGCCGACCGCGCCATCGCCCTCCAGAACTGGTCGCTGATCTGGGCACTCCGGGGCGACTACGCGCGTGCGGAACCCCTCGTGCGCGCATCCCTCGTCGCCCTCCAGGAAGACCGGTCCTGGCTCTTTCTGGCCAGGGGGATTGCGTTTCTCGGCGAGTCCGCCGGGGTCCAGGGCGCGCCGCTCGAGGCGGCCCGCCTGCTCGGGGTGGCGCATGCCGTCCGGGAGGCCATCGGAAGTCGGCCTTTCGGGCCGGACGCGATCCGCCTTGCTCGTCTCGAACCCGCCTTCCGTGCGGCCGCCGGCGAGGGGGCCTGGGAGGCCGCGTTCCTCGAAGGAACCCACGCCTCGCTGGACGAGGTCGTTCAGGGGCTCCTGGGCGAGGAGGCCGGCGTCGACCCGCTGGAGGCAATGGACCGGGCGCTGGCCGTCGTGGACCGGCTCGATCCGGCTCGCCCGCCGGAGCGTCCCGGAGCTTCCCCCGGGGCCACGCTGACGGTTCCCGGACCGATCGCGGTACCGTCCACGCCACCGGGGGTCGCGACACCCGACGCCGCGTCACCGGGCACCCCGGCAACGCTCGTCCCGGCAACACCCGCCCCGGCCCTCCGAATCCTTACCCTCGGCGGGTTCGAGGTCCAGGGGGAAAGCGTCGAAGCGGGAAGCTGGACCTACGCCCGTCCGCAGGAACTCCTGCTCCTCTTCCTCCTTCACCCCCGGGGCGTGACCCGCCAGGAGATCGGAGAGACGATCTGGCCCGACGCCACTCCGGCCCAGGTCAAGAACTCCTTCCACGTCAGCCTCCATCACCTGAGGAAGAGGCTGGGATCGCCGGAGTGGATCCTCCTCGACCAGGAGCGCTACCGGCTCGCGTGGGAGCGGGGCATCGAGTGGGACGCGCAGCACTTCGAGGAAGGAATCCGCGCCGCCCTCCGGGCCGACCCGCCCCCGGACCCCGGCGTACTCGGTGCGATCCTGGGCCGTTACGGAGGTCCGCTGCTTGGTGGGGCGGGGACCGCCCGATGGATCGAGGACGCCCGAGACCATTTCCGGCAGCTCCAGGTCGACGGCCTTGCGCTGCAGGCACGCCTGCTGGAGGAACGCGGCGATCTGGTCGGGGCGCTGGATGCCTGGGACCGGATCGTCGCGCAGGACGAGCTGAACGAGGCAGCGCACCGCGGCCTGATGCGCGCGCTGGCGGGGACCGGCGCCCGCGACCGGGCCCTTCGCCACTTCGACCGCCTTCGCATCCTCCTTCGGGAGCTCCTCGATGCGGAGCCGGAAGCGGCGACCCTGCGCCTGGATGCGGCCCTGCGATCCGGGTCACCCCGTTCCGGCGCGCCACCCCCGGCCTGATCCGCGATCCCGCTTGATGTGCCCCCGCGCGGCGCGGCTCGCCCGGTTGCAGGACCGGACCATCCCCACCACCTTGAGCCTCCACCGTCACCTCCGGCCCGGGGTGCACCTTCGGGTGCGACCCGTGCAGGG
>JBJHBX010000052.1:0-12064 GCA_050485725.1 Gemmatimonadales bacterium
CGGCGGGGATCACCGGAGTCGGCCGCATTCGTCAGGCGTGCGCCGGGGACCTCCGCCAGCAGGTCCGTGATCCGCATCGGACCCCGCTGCTCGATGTCTTCCCGGGTGAAGAAGATGCCGCCGACGTTGTACTGGAGCCGCTGGTAGAACCCCGAGAGGACCGGGGATGCGGACTGGGTGCGTCCCACGACCTCGAGGGGCGCAAGGAGAATGGCCTCGGCGTCGACCCGGATCACGACGGTAATGGCCTCGCCCGACGCGATCCACCAGCGGGGGGTCACGAGCTCCGCGTAGCCCACCGACCGGACGCGCAGCCTGAAGGCCCCCGGATCGATCCGGGTCAGGAGGAAGGCGCCGTTCTCGTCGGTGGTGGCGCGGGCACGGATCCGGTTGACGTTGTCGAGCAGGTCGACGGTGGCACCCACGACCGGTGCCCCCGATGTCTCGTCGATGACCTCGCCCCGGATCGTTCCGTCGACGGGACTGTTCTGGGCCGCCGCAGGCGCGTGAAGCGCGTGGAGGAGGATCGCAGCCGCCAGGACCGGGCCCCGGAGGAGGGCCCGGCGGTGACCGACCACGCACGCGGCGCGGAGCCCCGGCCGCCATCCGGCGAAGGGCACGCAGTCGGTGGTCGGGCGGTCATCCGTTTTCATGGACCGTCTCTCGAGTTGCGAGCGGGAGCACACGACCGGAGCCGGCCGCGACTGCCACACCCGTTTTCCACCCCGTATTCCGGGTTCGGTTCCGCTCCGGTCAGTTGGCCCGGGCCATGTCCCCGCAGGCCATTCGGCTTTCGCTTCCGCCCTCGACCAGGAAGACCTCGGCCATGTAGCTCCGTTCAGGGGGAAGACGCTGGAAGATCCGGATCTCGGCGTTCGCGTCGCCCTCGGAGTTCGGAAGGAGGGTGGGGAAGAACTCGTCGGTGGCCACCGCCTGCCCGGGGGACTGGCAGCTTCCCTGGCGAACCCGCCAGCGGGGTGACACCCCGGAGTCGAGCACCGAAATGCCGATGCCGATCTGGCTGTCGATCTGGTTCGCCACCATGGCGGCCTGGCCGACGAGGAAGATCGATGCACCCCCACCTTCCGGCACGAGATCCGCCTCCCACAGGATCACGGGTAGCGGCTCGGCGGGGTTCACGCACCCCGGAACCGCGACGCCCGCCAGGAGACAGACGGACAGCCGGGGGAGCACCCGCGACAGGGGCGCGGCCTTGCGTTTCGGAACGAATCGGGTCATAAGTCCACGTTGCGCCCTTCGCGCCTCGCGCGCAAGGATTCGGCGGAACCGCTCCGGGCCCATCGGCCCGGCGCATCGAGCGGGAGTCAGAGATGGTCCCATCCCAGGTACGTACGCCGGTCCATCGGATCGGCCGCCTTCGCCTCGTCCTCGCGGGCGCGTTCCTGCTCACGGGGATCGCGGCGCCGCCGGTGCTGGAACCCGGTGCGGGCCTTGAGGCCCAGCTGACCCAGGAGGTCCGCGACTTCCACCAGGGGATGCGCTTCGGGGCCGGCTATTCCGGCGTCTTTCCGGACGCGGCGGTGGGCGTCAGCGCCTTCATGAACTTTCCGAGCCGACGCATCGGCCTGTTCGGCGACGTGAAGATGACGCCGAACTCGGTGACGAACGACCCCAGCTATTGTCCGCCTCCGACCCGGCCTCCGAACCTGGAGCGGTGCACGGTGGAGACGGTGCAGTTCCAGTGGCCGGTGGACTTCCCGATCCGCCAGGTCAAGGAATTCCTGATCGTGAACGCCGGGGCCTTCTACTCGATCACCGAGGAGTTCGCGATCCTCGCCGGCGTGGGCATGGCCCGGCGGCACGACATCCAGGAGTTCACCGAGGAGGTGCTGGACCAGGACCCGTGGCGGGTCTCCGACACCGGGGCCTACTTCGCGCCCTTCACCGAGGATCCGGAGTGGGGTGCCCAGGCGCTCGTGGGGCTCCTCTTCCGCGCGGGGAACAATCTGGTCTTCCGGTTCGGCGTCGAGACGGCGCCTTCGGGGGTCTCGGTGGGGATCTACTGGGCCTTCTGACCCGGCCCCTCCGCCAGGAACCGCTGCACCGCGCCGCCCGGATCAGGGTCGGCGAGCACGGCCCGGATCACGGCCACCCCGGCGGCCCCTGCATCGAGCAGGGGCCGCTGGCGTTCCGGGGTGATCCCGCCGATGGCGATGACCGGGATCCGCACCGCCTGGACGACCCGTTCCACCCCCTCGACCCCGATGGCATGGCCTGCGTCGACCTTGGAGGCGGTGGGCCAGATCGTGCCGCACCCGATGTAGTCGGCGCCCCCCTCTTCGGCCTGGCGGGCCAGCTCGGGGGTCGAGGCGGAGACGCCGACCACGAAGTCGCTCGGCACGAGGCGCCGCACCTCTTCGACCGGCAGGTCCTCCTGCCCCACGTGTACGCCGTCGGCACCCGAGGCGAGGGCCAGGTCCACCCGGTCGTTCACGAGGAAGAGGGCGCGGTGCCGCCGGCAGCGGTCACGGATCCGCCGCGCCAGGGGAAGGAGCTCGCCGGTGCCCGCGTGCTTGTCGCGAAGCTGGATCGCCGTGGCGCCCGCGGCCAGGGCGGCCTCGATGACCTCCTCCAGCGAACGCCTTCCGGCGACTTCGGGGTCGGTGAGGACCATCAGCCGGAGCCTTGGCGCGAGGCTCACGGCAGCCCGTTCCCTCCGCTGGAGCGTTCCAGGGCGTCCCACTGGCGGCGCGCCTCCACCCGGGCCCGGTTGTGCTCGACCAGCGTGCGGGTGAAGATGTGGCTCCCGTCGGGCCGGGCCACGAAGTAGAGGAAGTCCGAGTCCTCGGGCCAGAGGGTGGCCTGGAGGGCCGCTTCGCCCGCGGCGCCGATGGGGCCGGGGGGGAGTCCGGCGTTCGTGTAGGTGTTGTACGGATGGTCCGCCACCGCGTCGATGTCACGGTAGAGGAGGCGGCTTCGTCGCTCCCCCAGCGCGTACTGCACCGTCGGGTCGGCCTGGAGCAGGTAGCCGATGCGGAGCCGGTTGTGGAAGACCGCCGCGATCCGCGGCATTTCGGAGAACTGCCGTGCCTCGGCCTGGACGATCGAGGCCAGCGTCATGACCTCGCGCTCGGACATGCCGAGCTCCTCGGCCCGGCTCCGGCGCTCGGGCGTCCACATGTCGCGGTAGCGGGCGGACATGGCCTGCACGATGGTTTCCAGCGAACTGCCCGGCGCGAAGCGGTAGGTGTCGGGGAAGAGGTAGCCCTCGAGCCCGGGGCCCGGGAGCTCCAGTCGCTCGGCTTCCCCCTCACGGAGCAGGCGCTCCAGGACCTCGTCGGGTTCGAGGCCGGTGAAGCCGGCGAGCCGTCCGGAAATCTGCCTGAGGGTCCACCCCTCGGGAATGGTCACCGCCACTGTCTCGACCCGTCCCGCCACCAGGTCGTCGACGAGGGCGCGCCAGCTCGCGTTCGCCGGGACGACGTAGCTTCCGGCCCGGACCCGTCCGTCATCGCCGCGCACCCGGGCGTAGATCCGGAAGAGGGTCGGCGCCCGGACCAGGTCGCGGGCCACGAGGGTGTCGGTGACCTGCCGGAACCCGGCGCCTGCGGGAACGGTGAAGCGGATCGTGGCGGGGGCGGCGCCGGGCTCCCCGTCGGCCGTGCCCCGCTCGCCCGACGGGTCGCATCCCGGAACCACGAGAAGAAGGAGGCACGCCGCGAAGGGCGCGGTGAGGCGGAACCGCAGGCGTGCGCTCATCGCTCCCCGGCCGCTCCCGCCGGAGCATCGAGCCAGCGCTGCAGGATCAGCACGGCGGCCTCGGCGTCGACCCGGTCCTTCTCCTCGCGCTTCTTCAGGGGGAGGCCGCTCCCGCGCACGCGTCGCTCGGCCAAGACCGAGGTCAGCCGTTCGTCGACGAGGTGCACCGGAACGCCGAGCCGCTCCCCGAGTCCCTCCGCCACCGCGCGCACCTCGCGGGACCAGGGTCCTTCCTCGCCGCTCAGCTCGAGCGGGAGACCGAAGACCACCTCGGTGACATCGTGCGCCCGGGCGAGCTCAGCCAGCGCGTGGACCGGCGGGCGCTTGCCGCGGCGGCGACGCAGCGTGGGAAGGGGGGATGCGAGGCGGCGGGTCTCGTCGCTCAGGGCAATGCCGACGCGGGTCTCACCATAATCGATCCCCATGACGCGACCTCCGGTCACCGGGATGCGACCCGGGGGTGCCCGGGGGCGGGTGCGTCAGAGCGACGCAAGGGCCGCCCCCTCGTCGTGGCCCCGGTCCAGCGCCGCGCGGAGGGACTCGATGGCCCCCTCGGATCCGAAGGCGAAGCGGCAGGAGGCATCGTCGCCCTCTTCACCGGCGGTGCAGGCGGTCTCGGTCACCGAAATCGGCCTTCCCGCGACCTCGCTGAAGAGCCCCGAGAGGAGCCCCACGGTGAAGGGGCAGCCGGGGGCCTGGCCGGCCTCGGCCCACCCTTCGGCCACGATCACCGCGACACCCGAGTGGACCCGCTCCTGGCGGAGGGCCCCCCAGCCACGGCTCCGGAGAACCTCGTCGAGGGCGCTCCAGAATGCGTGCCCGGGAACCGAGGCGAGATCCTCGGTGCCGAGGGCGTCGCGGAGCGTGGCGGCCAGCCAGTCGCCGGTCCGTCGCCCGGAGGCCTCGAGCGCCGGTGCGCCGGCCACCTGTGCCAGCGTGTCGAAGAGACGCGAAGGGAGGCGGATTTCGGCCTCGGCGTTCCGGGAGGCTTCGGATGGACTCTGCATGCGGCGGATGGCGGCTGGAAGGAGAGGGTGTGAGGTGGCCGGGGCGGGGAGGCTGGAGCAGGCGTCGAGAGCCCCGCCCGGGCGCAAGGTACGTCCATCCTGTACACCGGTCCACTCCCGGGGGCTCCCCGGACGTGGCAGGGTGCGAGGGATCAACGACGATCGGGTCGCGGGACCTTCCTTGCCACAGGCTGGTATTCATGCTTCGCGACGCCCCGGAGCCGGGTCCTGTGCCCGGGTCCCCGTTTCCGAAACGCCCGAGGAGGACTTCATGGAATACGACGACGACGCCCGCATCTTCAACTTCGTGTCCGGCCTCGTGGCCGGGGCCGCACTCGGCGCCGGGCTGGCGCTCCTGATGGCTCCCACCACCGGCAAGAAGGCTCGGAAGCGGATCACCCGGGGCGCGGAGGACCTCAAGGAGCGTGCCGCGGATCGGTGGGAGGAACTCGCCGACGACGTCCGCGACCGGGTGGACGAGGCGCTCGCCACGGCCAGGAAGCGCTTCTCCTGAGCGGCGAGGAACGACCGGCGTCACCCCCGCCGGGACCTCGGGGCGTGAACCCGGTTCGGGTCATCGAGGCGAAGCGGGACGGGATCGAGGTCGACCCCGCCCACCTCGAGGCCTTTCTGCGCGGCTACCTGGACGGCTCGGTCGACGAGCCCCAGGTGGCCGCGTTTCTCATGGCGGTCCACTACCGCGGCATGTCGCCGCGGGAGCTCGGAGCGCTGGTCGGCGTCATGCTTCGCTCGGGCGCGGTGCTCGAGCTGGACCACCTCCCGGCGCCCCGGATCGACAAGCACTCGACGGGGGGCGTCGGCGACAAGGTCTCACTCCCCCTGGCGCCCCTCGTGGCCGAGGCCGGCCTCTATGTGCCGATGATGTCGGGGCGGGGGCTGGGGCACACCGGGGGGACGCTGGACAAGCTCGAGGCGATTCCGGGATTCAGGACCGACCTGGGGCTGGACCGCTTCCTCGAGGTGCTGGAGGCCGAGCGGACGGCGATGATCGGGCAGACCGCCGAGATCGCCCCCCTCGACCGGCGGCTCTACGCGCTCCGGAGCGTGACGGGCACGGTGCCCTCGATCCCGCTGATCGCCGCCAGCATCATGTCGAAGAAGCTGGCCGAGGGGCTCAGCGGGCTCGTGCTCGACGTGAAGACCGGGAGCGGCGCCTTTCTTCCCCACCTGGACGATGCCCGCCGGCTGGCGCGCACGATGGTGGGGATCGGGGGGGAACGGGGGGTTCCGGTGGTGGCGCGGATCACCGCCATGGACCGCCCGCTGGGGCGCACCGTCGGAAACGCACTCGAGGTCGCCGAATCGGTGGCCTGCCTGAGGGGCGAGGGGCCCGACGACCTGCGCCGGGTGGTCCTCGCGCTCGCCGGTGAGATGCTTGCGTTGGGGGGGATCGCGGATTCGGCCGAGGAGGGGGTGCGACAGGCCGGGATGCTCCTGGACTCGGGGCGGCCCCTCGAGCGCTTCCGGCGCATGGTGGAGCGCCAGGGGGGGGATGCAAGGGTGGTGGACGATCCGGGGATCCTGCCCGCCGCACCGGTGGTGCGGGAGCTCCGGGCCCCCCGGGCCGGCGTGGTGCAGGGGGTGGAGCCCCGGGCGCTGGGCGTGGCCGTGGTGGAGCTGGGAGGCGGGCGGGTCCGGCTGGCGGACCGGGTCGATCCGGCGGTGGGAATCGACGAGCTCGTGGCACCCGGCACCGAGGTGTCGGAGGGGTACCTGCTGGGGCGGGTCCATGCCCGGACCGGTGCCGAGGCCCAGGCTGCGCTCTCCGCCATGGAGGGCTCGATCCGGATCGGGGAGCCGGGGAGCCGGGTTGCGCTTCTCCCGCTCCTCGGGGAGCGGATCTCCTGACGCGGGGCGATGCGCCCCGGTCGCCTCAGAGGCGCCGGTAGGCGATCCCCTCTTCCTCGAAGGCGGCGGCCAGGGGTGCTGCGTCCGCCGCCGGGATCTCGATGGCGAGCCCGCAGGTTGCCTCGGCCCGGGGGGGTGCCGGAACGACCTTCACCGCGACCTGCCGCTCGCGGGCCACGTCCTCCGCCCACAGGGCGTAGTGGGAGCTCTCGAAGAGGAAGAGGACCTGCTCGGCGGCATCGGGTCCCGGGTTCGTCACGGCGGTCACCACCAGCGTAGGGGGAATCGGCTCCGGGTGGACTCGTCGCACACCTCGGAGGGCTCGGTCCCCGGAATGTACCACTCCGTGTAGCGGCGGTCAGCCGGGCACCACTCCGAGGCCAGGAGCCCCGTCTTCTCGTCGACCTGCCTCGAGATCAGGTCGTGCATCGGCCAGGGCGACGGACGCGGCAGGAGCGGCGTCTCGCCGCCGCCGTTCGCATCGGCGTCGCCCACGTAGAGGTAGCGCATGAACTCGCCGAAGACGGGGGCGGCCAGGGCGCCGCCGGTGGCGTTCGCGGCCAGGCGCTGCGGGCGGTCCATGCCGAACCAGACCGTGGTCTGCAGGTCGGGGGTGGCGCCGATGAACCAGACGTCGGTGTTGTCGTTCGTTGTTCCGGTCTTTCCGGCCACGGGGATCTCCGGGGGAAGCCCGGCCACGACGCGGATGCCCGTGTACCCGGTGCCGCGGGTGGCGGCGTCCTCGAGGAGGCTGAGCGACATGCGCGCCACCTGCGGGTCGAGCACGCGGGTCGGGGTGTATTGCGGCTCCCAGAGCACCTCGCCCTCGGGGGATTCGACCCGGACAATGGCATGGGGCGTGACCCGGTACCCCATGTTCACGATGGCGGTGTAGGCCTCGGCCATCTGGATGGGGAGGACATCGGGCGAACCGATGGCGATGGAGGGGACCCGGGGGATCTCGGTGGTGATCCCGAGCCGCCTCGCCGTCTGGGCCACCGTCTCGAGCCCGACCTCCTCATCGGCGAGCTTGATCGCCACGGTGTTGATCGACCGCCGGAAGGCGTGGCGGAGCGTCATGTCGCCCTCGAAGGTCCGGTCGAAATTCTGCGGACGCCACTCGGTGCCGTCGACCTGCTCCCGCACCACGGGCCCGTCGGTAATGATGTACGAGGCGGGGATCCCGGAGGCCATCGCGGCGGTGTAGACCAGCGTCTTGAAGGAGGAACCGGGCTGCCGCCGGGCCTGGATGGCGCGGTTGAACTTCGAGTGGTTGATGTCGCGCCCGCCGATCAGCGCGCGGATCGCACCGGTCTCGGGGTCCAGCGAGATCAGCGCGCCCTGCACGTACGGGGAGTTCGTCTCGGGAAGCGTTCCCGTGGACTCGGCGAACTCGGCGTAGCGCGGGTGGCGGAACCCCGGGTAGTTCTCGACGCGCTCGAAGCCGGCGGTCATCGCCTTCTCCGCCGCCCGCTGCATGTCGAGATCGAGGGTGGTGTGGATGTGGAGCCCGGCGGTGTTCACCTGCCCGGGGAAGCGCCCCATCATCTGGTCGCGCACCATCTCGACGAAGTAGCCCGCCGTGGCCTCGGCCAGGTCGCCCCGGCGCTCGGGCAGGGGCGTCTCCTTCCACTGGCGCGCCTCCTCCGAGGTCAGGAAGCGTTCGCGCGCCATCCGGTCGATGACCAGGTTCCGCCGCCGGATCGAGCGGTCCGGGTTCAGGAAGGGCGAGTAGCCCCCGGGGTTGTTCGCCACCGCGGCCAGCGTCGCGGCCTCGGCCGGGTTCAGCTCCTGGGGCGTCTTCCCGAAGAAGTGCCGCGAGGCGGTGTGGATGCCCCAGATCCCCCGGCCCAGGTTGATCTGGTTCATGTAGGCCTCGAGGATCTGGTCCTTCGTGTAGGCCCGTTCGAGCTCGAGCGCCACCTGGAGCTCACGGAGCTTCCGGACCACGCTCCGGTCGAAGCCGACGCTCTGGGTGAACATGTTCCGGGCGAGCTGCTGCGTGATCGTGCTTCCTCCGCCCCCTGCGAGCGACCGGGTGAAAGCGGCCTCGAGCACCGCCCGGGAAAGACCGCGCACGTCGAGCCCCCGGTGCCGGTAGAAGCGACGGTCCTCGACGGCCACGAAGGCCTGTGGCACGTGGTCGGGGAGGGACCCGATGGCGGTGTGGGTCCGGGCCTCGGTGCCGATCTCGGCCACGAGGCGCCCATGCCGGTCGAAGACCTTCGAGGTCTGTTCCGGCTCCCAGGTATGGATCTGGGCGATCGAGGGGCAGTCGGCGCAGAGGTTCCGCCAGGCGCCCCAGGAGAAGCCCAACCCCCCCGCCATCACGAAGAGGAGGGGGATCCAGACCAGGGGGCGGCGGAGCGCCCGAAGGCCGGCCCCCGCGGTGCGGGCGGCCCCGGTGCGAAGGTTCTTCCAGTGGGTGCCGGCCATCAGCCTGGGCGTCCGGGTCTGCGGGTCCTCGGGTCGGGAAGCATCACGACTGTAAAGATACACGAATCGGCCGGTCGCGGATCCCATGATCCGCTTCGGGGGTCAGCTTCGGGCGCGGCGCCAGATCGCCACGACGCCGCAGCGCGCGTCCTGCGTCAGGAACTCCGGGGGTACGAGCTCCAGGGAGGGATAGACCTCGATCCCCTCCACCTCGTCGGGCGAGAGGAGCCCGTCGATCTGCACCGCGTGCGCGGAGAGCGCGCCGATTCCTGTGCGACGCGTTGCGGGAGTTCCGTCGACGAAGACCTGCACCGGGCAGGGGCGTCCGCCGACGCCCGAGGCGCTGCTCGAGACCAGCACGCCCCGCCCGGCCCCGGGTGAGGCGCCGGCCTCGACCGTCACCCCCGGCACCGTGGCCAGGAGGTCGCTGAGGCGGGTAGGAGCCATGCGGTCGATGTCGGAGCGGGTGATGAAGCTCCCGCCGACGCCGCGCTCGGCGCGGGCGTAGAAGGTGGTCAGCACAGGCGAGGTCGTCCGGGTCGACGCCGTGACCTCGAGGGGTGCGAGGGCGATGGCGGTGGGATGGACCCGGACCACGAGGGAGATGGCCTCTCCTGCCTCGATCCGCTCCGGCACCGAGGTCGTGCGGGCATAGCCGAGGCTCGACACCCTGAGCCGGAACTCCCCGCGCGGCACGCGGGCGAGGACGAACCCCCCGTCCTCGCCGGAGGTGGCGGACGCGCGGACCAGGCCGCCCTCGTCCAGGAACTCGACGAAGGCGGCGGGGATGCCGCGGCCGGACACCGCGTCGAGGACCTGCCCCCGGATCGACCCTTCGCCCGCGGGGACGCCGCCCGCCCCACCCTGGCCCCAGAGCTGGGCCGGGAGCGATGCGCAGAGCAGCAGGATGAGGACGGCGAACCGGGTCGATTCCATGAAGAAAGATCCCACCGCGCGGGGGGAGGCGCAACGCGCCGAACCCCCTGGCCGGGCGGCCCGGACGCCGCGGGGTTGGCACCACGCGCGGGGCGGAAGGATATTCAGGGAACACCGATCCCGGTCCCCTCTCCCCTTCATCCCCTGGAGGCCTCCTGGCCACCTCCGTCACCCCTCCCGGCGCGGAGCCGGGCCGTCCCCCGGAGCCCCATGCGCCGGTCCGGGTCGAGAAGCCATGGGGCCACGAGCTGATCTGGGCCCACACCGCCCTGTACGTCGGGAAGCTCCTCTCCGTGCGGGCCGGCGAGGCCCTCTCGCTCCAGTTCCACGAGGAAAAGGACGAGACGCTCCACCTGCTGAGCGGGCGCATGCGCTTCGAGGCCGGACCCGGCCTGGATGCCCTTCGCCCCGTTCCCCTCGAGGAGGGGATGAGCGTGCGGATCGAGCCGGGGATGCTGCACCGGATCGTGGCGATCACCGACTGCACCTTCCTCGAGGCCTCGACGCCCGAGCTGGACGACGTCGTCCGGGTCCAGGACCGGTACGGACGCGCGCCCACCGACGCCCCGAAAGGCTGACGCCATGGCGGGGACAGGTGGACCCGGTGCGCCCGCGTTCGTGGAGGTCCGGACCGGGGGCGGGCGCTACCCGGTCGGGGTGGGTGCGGGGCTCGTGGAGTCCCTTCCCGGGCTGCTGGCCGAACACGCCCCCGCGCACCGGTACGTGCTGATCGCCGACGAGCAGGTCGCCGCCTTCCATGGCGCCCGGGTCCGCGCCCGGGTCGAGGCCACCGGGCGCCCGGTCTCGGAGCACCGCTTTCCCCCCGGCGAGGCGCAGAAGTGCCGGGCGTGGTGGGCCCGCCTCACCGATGCCCTCCTGGCCGAGGGGGTCGGCCGGGACGGCTGCGTGCTGGCGCTGGGAGGGGGCGTGACCGGCGACCTGGCCGGGTTCGTCGCGGCCACCTACATGCGGGGGATTCCCGTGGTCCAGATTCCCACCTCGCTCGTGGCGATGATCGACTCGGCGGTGGGAGGGAAGACCGGGATCGACGTGCCCGCCGGGAAGAACCTCGTGGGGGCCTTCCACCCACCCCGCCTCGTGGTCGCCGACCCGGAGCTCGCGCTGACGCTGACCCCGGAGGTGCGCGCCCAGGGGCTTGCCGAGGCCGCGAAGCACGGCGCCATTCTGGACGCGCCGTACCTGGCGCGCCTGGTTGAGGAGGCCGAGGCGCTGCTGGCCGGCGAGGTCGAGGCCACGACCCGGGCCGTGCTCCGCTCCGTCGAGCTCAAGGCCGACGTGGTGAGCCGCGACGAGCGGGAAGGGGGGCTCCGGCAGATCCTGAATTTCGGCCACACGCTGGGCCACGCGCTGGAGGCGGTATCGGAGTACCGGCTCCCCCATGGGAGCGCGGTGGCGCGGGGCATGGTGCTGGAAGCCCTGCTGGGCGAGGGGCTCGGCGTCACCGCACCGGGCACCGCGCGCTTCCTGGCCGGGGCCCTCGGGGCGCTGGGTCTCGACGCCGGGACCCCGTCAGCCGTCGAGCTCGAGGCCGGAGCGGAGCCGATCCTCGAAGCCGCGCGGCTCGACAAGAAGGCCAGGGGCGGCGCGTTGCGCTGCGTGCTCCTCGCGGAACCCGGGCGCGTCGCGCAGCACGACGGGGCCTGGAGCCACGTGGTGCCCGACGACGCCATCCGCGCCGTCCTTGCCGTCGCCGCCGGTGGCGCCCTCGATTCCCCCCCTCCGGCTGGGGTTTGACCTCACCTTCCCGGTTCGGGTATGTTCGCGCCGACCGGAGGCGCGGCGCGGCGACCCGGACGAACCCCCTGCCGGAGGCGGCATGGCGCACCTCGAGCGCCCCGAAACCCTGACCCTCGACCAGGCGCTCGGCCTGCGGGCCGGATCCGACCCGGACCGGGTCTTCCTCTTCGATCGGGCGGAGCGCATCACCTACGGTGACGTGGCCGGCGAAGCCCGCGCGCTGGCGGCGGCGCTCGCGAACCTGGGCGTGGAACCGGGCGACCGGGTCGCCATCATCCTGCCGGCGCGCGCCGAGTTCGTGCAGTCGCTCTTCGCGCTCTCGAAGCTGGGGGCGGTGG
>JBJHBX010000053.1:0-11939 GCA_050485725.1 Gemmatimonadales bacterium
GTTCACCGCGATCAGACCCTGCACCCCCGCATCCCTTCCCTTGAGCGCCCACTTCCGCTCGGTCACGTCGTGATAGACCACGCCGCCATGCGGCACCACGCGCTCCACGACCCACCGGGGGTTTCCGAGCGAGGTCACGAAGAAGCGCACCCCTTCCTCGAGCGCCACCTCGATCCATTCTTCCATGCGCGCCCGGTAGCGCCGCGACGAGCCCTCGATCAGCGCATTCATTCCCACCGGCGCACCCCCGGAAAGCTCCAGCACCCGGCGCACCCCCGCCCGGAACGCGTGGCCGTGCACCCAGGTCAGCGACACGGGCTGGATCACCCCGATTCCCCCCGCGGCCGACACCGCACCCACGAGCTCCGCGTTCGAGCAGGGGTACATGGCGCCCCCGATCACGGGAAGCCGAATGCCCAGGGCACGGGTCAGGGGGGTGTCGAGCGTCGTCATTCCGTTGCAAGCTACCCCCTGCGCCCGTCCCGGGGGAGCCATAGATTCCCCCCGACGCATGCCCGCGCCCACGGCCGGCGCCGCGCCCGCGCCCCCGGCCCGCGCCCGCTCCCCCCCTTCCCCACGGTTCCATGGACGATCGGCAGGAAGCCTTCGAGAAGCTCGGCGCCTTCTACCTGGGCCGTCTCCGCGACTCCGCCTCGGGCGAGCGCCTCGACGACCTCCTCCTCTACGACTCCCGCGACCTGACGACGCACGGCGTGATCATCGGCATGACGGGGAGCGGCAAGACGGGGCTCGCCATCGGCCTCCTGGAAGAGGCGGCCATGGACCGCATCCCGGTCATCGCCATCGACCCCAAGGGCGACCTCGCGAACCTTCTCCTGGCCTTTCCCGAGCTGGCCCCCGAGGACTTCCGCCCCTGGGTGAACGAGGACGTGGCGCGCCAGAAGGGGCAGGAGCCCGATGACTTCGCCCGCGATCAGGCCGAGCTCTGGCGCAACGGGCTCGCCGCCTGGGGGCAGGACGGCGACCGCATCCGCCGCCTCCGCGCGCAGGCCGACTTCGCGATCTACACCCCGGGAAGCGCCGCCGGGCGCCAGGTCTCGGTGCTCCGCTCCTTCGCGGTTCCGAGCCCCGCGGTGCTCGGCGACGCCGACGCCCTTCGCGACCGGATCCAGTCCACCGTCACGAGCCTCCTGGCGCTCATGGGGATCCAGGCCGACCCGATCCGGAGCCGCGAGCACATCCTCCTCTCGAACATTCTCCAGAACGCCTGGGCCCACGGCCAGTCGCTCGAACTCGGGCACCTGATCGAGGCGATCCAGCGCCCCCCCTTCACGCGCGTGGGGGTCATGGAGCTCGAGAGCTTCTACCCGTCGAAGGACCGCTTCGACCTGGCGCTCCGGCTGAACGGGATCCTCGCATCGCCGGGCTTCCAGGCATGGATGGAGGGCGAGCCGCTCCACATCCCCTCCTTCCTCTACACCCCCGAGGGAAAGCCCCGGGTCTCGATCTTCTCGATCGCGCACCTCTCCGACGACGAGCGCATGTTCTTCGTGGCCATGCTGCTGAACGAGATCCTGTCGTGGATGCGGGGACAGTCGGGCACCTCGAGCCTCCGGGCCCTCGTCTACATGGACGAGATCTTCGGCTTCTTCCCCCCGACGGCGAACCCCCCGTCGAAGGCCCCGATGCTGACGCTGCTCAAGCAGGCGCGCGCCTTCGGGGTGGGCATGCTCCTGGCCACGCAGAACCCGGTGGACCTGGACTACAAGGGGCTCGGAAACACCGGAAGCTGGTTCATCGGGCGACTCCAGACCGAGCGCGACAAGGCCCGGATCATGGATGCGCTCCAGGGGGCCATGACCGGCTCGAACCCCATGTCGCGGGCCGAGCTGGACCGGCTCATTTCGGGGCTCGGGCAGCGGGTCTTCCTGCTCCACAATGTGCACGAGGCGGCCCCGGTCCTCTTCGAGACGCGCTGGGTCATGTCGTACCTGGCGGGGCCCATGACGCTGCATCAGCTGCGCACGCTTGCGCGTGGGGGAGATGCGAACGCCGCCGCCGGGGTCGGCGGGGCGGGCGTCGCGCCCGCGGCCCCCGTGCCGGCCATGGAAGGCGCGGTCGCCCCGGGCGCGGCCACGCTGCCGGCCCCCGGACAGGCACCCGCATCCCCCTCACCCCGCCCCCTCCTTCCCCCCGGCATCGGGGAGCACTTCCTGGCGCCGCTCCGGGGCAGCGAGGGCCTCACCTACCGCCCCGCCCTGGGCGTCTTCGTCGACGTGGCCTACCGGAACGCCCGGGCGAACGTCGACGAGACGCGTCCCGTGCGCCTGGTCGTGCCCTTCGAGGCGGGGCCCGTGCCGCTGGACTGGGACCGGAGCGAGGTGGTGGAACTCGAGCTCGACCACCTGGAAGACGCCCCCCTGGGCAGCGCCGCCTTCGAGCCCCTCCCCCCCGACGCCGCGCAGCCCCGGAGCTACACCGCCTGGGGTCGCGACGCGCAGCGCTGGATCCAGTCGAACCTGCCGCTGACCCTCTTCGAGTCGAAGGCGCTCAAGGCCACCTCCCGGGCGGACGAGTCCGAGGCGGAGTTCCGGATGCGCCTGGCCGACCTGCGCCGCGAGGCGCGCGATGCCGAAATGGACCGCATCCGGAAGCGCTTCGAGTCTCGGCTCTCGACGCTGCAGGAGCGGGAGCGGCGTGCGCTCCAGGCGGTCGAGCGCAGGGCCGGCATGGCGCAGCAGCGGACCCTCGATGCCGCGTTGCGGGTGGGTGAGGGACTTCTCGGCGCCTTCATGGGGCGGAAGACGAGTACGGCCCGCACCGGAACCGCGATCCGGTCGGCGGGGCGCGTGCTGCAGCAGCGGCAGGAGGTGGCCCAGGCCGGCGAGACGGTCGAGGCGATCCGGGCGCAGGCGGCGGAGCTCGACGCCGAGTTCCAGGCCGAGCTCGCGAAGGTCGAGGGGGCCTGGGGCGAGGAAGGGCCCCTCGAGGAGGTGCAGGTGCGACCCACCCTCACGGGGATGTCGGTGCGCCTCTCGGGGCTTCTCTGGCTTCCCCACGATCCGGGGGGGCGGCCGCTCTGGCGCTGACCTCCGTGGAAGGTGGGGCGCCGCCCCCGAGGTCGTCGAAGCGGTCGGGCTCCGGGACCCACGCCCAGATCAGGAGCCCCATGCCCAGGACCGAAGCGCCGGCCATGTACGTGGTCACGGCGAAGCCCGCCGACGCGTAGAAGAGGCCGGCCACGGCGCTTCCCGCGGCGAAGCCGACCTGGCCCAGCGCCACCGTCAGGCTGAGCAGCGTTCCCCTGCGGTCGTCCGAAACGAGGGCGGTGAGGAGCGCCGAGAAGGGCCCGATCCGCATGGCCACGAGGGCCAGCACCAGGAAGAACCAGGGGTAGGCTGCGGCGACCGATCCCACCACGAGGGTCGTGAGCGGCATGACCACCGCGAGGCCGGCGCACGAGACCAGGATGATCCCCTTCCGCCCGATCCGGTCCGAGATCTTCCCCGCCTGGGGACCCACGAGAACGTTCGCGATGCCCCCGACCAGGAAGAGGAGGGCGATCTGGTTGGCCGAGGCGCCGAGCTCGCGCTCGAGCCAGGTCGGAAGGTACACGACGAAGAGCGAGACCCCGAGAAACATCATGAAGAAGGCCGCCGCCGCCGCCGCGATCTCCCTTCGGGCCAGCATCGAGCGGTAGTTCCGGACCGCCGGCCCCAGCGCCACCGGCTCGGCGCTGAGCTTGACGTCGGGCTGCGGCAGCCGGAAGAGGACGAGGGCGAAGGTAGCCGTCATCGAGAGCGCGAAGAGGAGGAAGGGGGTCCGGAACCCGAAGGCCCCCGCCAGCACCACCCCCATGGGAATCCCGAGAATCTGGCCGAAGGCGATGCCGCTCATGACCCAGCCGGTGGCCCAGCCCCGTCGGGCATAGGGGAAGTAGTCCCCGACGTACGAGACGGCGGCCCCGCTCAGGATCCCCCCGGCGAGCCCCGCCAGGACCCGCACCAGGACGAAGCTCCAGTAGCCCTGAACCCCCACGTGGGCGAGCAGGGCCAGCGTCATGAGCGCCGAGCCCATGAGCAGGATGCGGCGACGCCCGACCCGGTCCGAGAAGGGCCCCGAGATCACGGCGAAGATCCCCACCATGATCGAGTAGGCCGAAACGAGGGTCCCGAGGAGTCCCTCGGCAATGCCCAGCTCGTCGCCGACCAGGGGAAGGATCGGCGAGATGATCATGACCTGGCTGCTCGACGAGAAGACGAGGAGCCAGAGGGCGAAGACGACGAGGCGGGGGCTGGGCGTGGGGGCGGTCAAGTCGTCGGCCGGGCGCTCAGCGCGAGCCCCGTTCCCCCGGCTCGCGATGCAGGACGTAGGCGTTCCGCTGGTCGGTCGGGTAGACGATGGTGCGGAAGATGTTCACGTGCGGGGGGGCCGAGGCCACGTAGCGGACGACCTCGGCCACGTCGTCGGCCGAAAGCGGGGTGTAGCCCTGGTAGACCTTCCGGGCCCGCTCGGTGTCGCCCCGGAAGCGGACCTCCGAGAACTCGGTCTCGACGAGCCCCGGGTCCACCGACGACATCCGGACCTGCGTGCCCACCAGGTCCAGGTTCATGGCCTCGGAGAGGGCCTTCACCGCGAACTTCGTGGCGTTGTAGACGTTCCCCCCGGGGTACACCGTGTCGCCGGCAACGCTCCCGATGTGGATCACGTGGCCCTGGCCGCGCTCCACCATCAGGGGGAGAATGGCGCGGGTCATGTAGAGGAGCCCCTTCACGTTCGTGTCGATCATCTCGTCCCAGCCGTCCACGTTGCCGCGGTGGACGGGGGCCAGGTCGCGCGAGAGCCCGGCGTTGTTCACGAGAATGTCGGGCACCCGCCCCGCCGCCGCGAGCGCCTCGCCCCACGCCTCGACGGCGGCCCGGTCGCGCACGTCGAGGGCGCGGGTTTCCACACCCGCGCCGTGCCCTTCGCGGAGCTCGTCGGCCAGCGCCTCGATCCGGTCCAGGCGGCGTGCCGCGAGCAGGAGCTCCACCCCCTCCTTCGCGAAGACCCGGGCCACGGCCTGGCCGATCCCCGACGAGGCCCCGGTGACGAGGGCGAGCTTTCCCTGGAGCGGTGTCATCGGGTTGGGGCCTCGGGGTGCGGGTTCGGGGGCAGGTGGCGGGCGGCTTCGGGGAGCGGCGCGGGTGAGACCCCGGGCGGAGGGGCCGGTTCCGATCTTTCCGTGGACGGGGCACGGATGCTAACGTGGCGACATGATCTCATCCATGGTACTCCTCGCGGGGGGGCTCCTGGCCTCCCCTTCTCCCTCCGTGCATGCCGGCGACCCCGGCACGCCTGCGCTGGTCACCGCCGCCGGCGATCCGGGCGACGCGGTCCGGGTCGTTCGCATCCCCGACGGAGAGCGCATTCGCATCGACGGCATGCTCGACGACCCGGCGTGGCGGCTCGCGACACCCATCAGCGACTTCACGCAGCAGGACCCCGTCGAAGGGGCGGCGCCCTCGGAACGGACCGAGATCCGCCTCCTCCTGGACCGAGAGGCGCTTTACATCGGCGCCACCTTCCACGATTCGGACCCGTCGGGAATCATCGGGAACCAGCGGCGCCGGAATGCCGGCCTCGGAAACGACGACCGCTTCATGTGGGTGCTCGACACCTTCCTCGACGGGCGGACCGGGTACTTCTTCGAGACGAACCCGGCGGGGCTCATGGGCGACGGGATCATCACCCCCGGAAGCGGCGCCTCGGTGAACAAGTCATGGGACGGGATCTGGGAGGTCCGCACGCGGATCCACGACGACGGATGGACCGCCGAGATCCGCATCCCCTTTTCCACGCTGAACTTCGATCCCGCGCAGGACACCTGGGGGATCAACTTCCAGCGCACGATCCGGCGCCGGAACGAGGAGATCGTCTGGCGGGGTTGGCGCCGGAACCAGCCGCTGACCCGGCCGGTGCACGCCGGAAGGGTCACGGGAATCGAGGGCGTTTCGCAGGGAGTCGGGCTCGAGGTGAAGCCCTTCGTGGCGGCATCGAGCGACCAGGCGCCGTCGGCCGGGACCCCCTGGGAGGGGCGGGCCAGGACGGGGGTGGACCTGACCTACAGCATCACGCCGAGCCTCCGTGCGGCGCTAACCGTGAACACCGACTTCGCCGAGGTCGAGGTGGACCAGCGGCGGGTGAACCTGACCCGCTTTCCCCTCCGCTTTCCGGAGCAGCGCGAGTTCTTCCTCGAGGGCTCGGGGGTGTTCTCGTTCGCGCCCAGCTCGGGGCCGAGCCCCTTCTTCTCGCGGCGGATCGGGCTCATCGAGGGGCAGGAGGTGCCGATTCGGGCCGGCACCCGCGTCATCGGGCAGGTGGGCCGCCAGGAGATCGGCTTCTACCAGCTCCGGACCGGTGCGGTGGAGCTCGCTTCGTCGGCGGGGCTCGTCGACGTGCCCGGAGAGGACTTCACGGTGGCCCGGGTGAAGCGCGCCCTCTTCCGGCAGTCGCACCTGGGCGCGGTGTACACCCGACGGGCCGACGTCCAGGACGCAGACGCGCGCCCCGACCGCCACACCGTGGGCTTCGATGCCGACTTCTTCACCTCGACCTTCCTGGGCCGCTACAACGCCCAGTTCGAGGCGTTCCTGGTCATGCACACCGACCCGGTGGAAGGCGGTTGGCGGGAGACCTCCGACCGGAGGACCCGCGGCATCCGGGTGAACTTCCCGAACGACCTCGTGCGCGTTCATTCGTCGGTGCGGGAGTTCGGGGAGGCGTACGACCCCGCGGTGGGCTTCGCGGCCCGGAGGGGGTTCCGGCGGACCCAGCCCACGCTGACAATCGTGCCGCGCCCGGAGTCCATCGACTGGATCCGCGAGCTCCAGCTCCAGCTCTTCTTCGAATACCTGACCGACCTCGACGGCCGGCTCCTCCTGCGCACGCAGCAGCTCACCCCCCTCGACGTGCGCTTCGAGAGCGGGGACCGGGTGTCGCTCCAGTTCGAGCGGGTCTTCGAGCGCCTGGAGCGCCCCTTCACGGTGCACACCGGCGACGACGGTCCCCTCGTGATCGAGCCGGGGGACTACGGCACCGGGGGGTGGCAGCTCCAGTTCCAGTCCGACGGGCGCCGGGACCTGTCGGGGCGAGCCACCGTGGAGCGGAGCGGTTTCTGGTCGGGGACGCGCACCCGCCTCGGGTCGGAGTTCTCGGTCCGGCCGGCTCCCGGCGTGGCGTTCGGGGCGTCGGGAGAGCGGAACCAGGTGGAGCTTCCCCAGGGCGACTTCACGACGCAGCTCGCCCGCCTGAACGCGGGCTGGGACGTGAGCCCCCTCGTGTCGACGAGCGCGAGCCTCCAGTTCGACGACGTTTCGGACATCGTGGGGCTCTTTGCCCGTGCCCGCTGGACGGTGCGGCCGGGGAGCGACCTGTACCTGGTCTGGACCCACAACTGGCGCTACCAGGTGGACCCCCTCGAGTCACCCCGCCCCGATGCGCCCCGGCGTTTCGAGAGCCTTTCGCGCGGGGGCGCGCTCAAGATCAACTACGCGGTCCGGCTCTGAGCGGGGCGGCACCCCTCAACGCCCGGCAGCCCTCGGGCGTCAACGATCGGGGAGCAGCGCACCCCGATGCACCCGTTTCGAACCCCGGCCGCCCCGCGGCCGCGGGGCGCACTCGCGACCGGAGGACCCGCCTCCACCTGCAGCAGGTGGAGCGGGAGGTCCGGCGGATCCTGGAGACTTGCTGATGCGGCGGTACGAGAACCTTCCTTCCTGCGTGGCCCGGCTGCGCGCCCTCCCCTTCCGGTCTGCCGCGACGGCGGCCGTGGTCCTCGCCACTGCCCTGTGCGTCGCCCTTCCCGCCTCGGCACAGGAGCTCCGGACCGAGTCCGAGCTGTCGGGCTTCGAGGAGTACACGAGCTACGACAACATGATGACGTACCTGCAGGCGGTGCAGGCGTCGAGCACCGAAATGCGGCTCGGGACCTACGGCGAGACCCGCGAGGGAAGGGAGCTTCCCTACGCCATCTTCTCGAGGCCCGCCGTGACGCAGCCGTGGGAGGCGTGGGCGCTGGGCAAGCCGATCCTGGTGCTGGCCGCCGGCGTGCACGGCCCCGAGCGGACGCTCCGGGAGTCGGTGCTGGTGCTGCTTCGCGACTTCGCGACCCCGGGTACGGCGATGAACGCCGCCCTCGACGACCTGACGATCGTGGTCGTACCGCAGATCAATCCGGACGGCTTCTCGCGTCCGGGCGGACCCCAGCGCGGAAACCTGTGGGGGCTCGATCTGAACCGCGACTACATGAAGCTCGAGCAGCCCGAGATCCAGGGCTACGTGCAGAACATCCTGCTCCGCTGGCAGCCGCACCTGTACGTGGACGGTCACAACGGGGGCGCGCCTCCGTACAACATCGCGTACCAGTGCCCGAGCCACGCGGCGCCGCACCAGCCCATCACCGATCTCTGCAACGAGCGCATCTTCCCGGCCATTGACCGGAAGCTCGAGGCCGAGGGCTACTCGTCCTTCTACTACGACGTGGGGCGCACCGAGACCCGCTGGACCACCGGGGGCACCGATCCCCGCATCGGGCGGAACTACGGGGGTTTCATGAACTCCGTGGGAATCCTCTTCGAGTCGCCTCCGGCGATGCAGACCCGCTACGACGCGGCGGTCTCGGGGATCCTGGCCTACGAGGCGGTGGTGGAGTGGGCGCTCGAGAACCCCGAGCTCCTGATGGAGACGGTTCGCACCGCCCGGGTCGAGGCCGTCATGCAGGGCTCCGGGCCCGAGGGGCAGGTGCCCATCGAGGTCGAGTACGCGCCCTACCCCGAAACGGTGACCTACCAGTTCGTGCCCCGCGGACCGGGCGCGGCCGGCGCCGAAGTCATGACCGTCCAGAGCGACTCCCTCATGATCGTGCCGGTGCCGACCCTGGAGCGTGACCGCCCGTGGGCCTACGTGGTGCCCCGCGACGCCGAGGGCGCCATCGAGCTCCTGCAGCGCCACTCCATTGCCGTGGAGCGGCTGCAGGAAGACACCGAGGTCGAGGTACAGGCCTACACGGTGGCCGACATCACCTACGAGCGGGCCTACAACCACGCGGCCTCAACCCGGGTGCACGTGGGCGAGGTGGTGACGCAGACGCTGACCCTTCCGCGGGGAAGCTACGTGGTGCGCACCGGGCAGATGCAGGGCCGTGTCGTGTCGCACATGCTCGAGCCCGAGTCCTCGGACGGCGTCGTCTACTGGAACCACATGGACGCCTGGCTCCCGAAGCCCGAGGTGGCGCGCTTCCGAGCCGGAGAGGGCGAGGCGCCCCTCTTCCCCATCGTGAAGCTCATGGCCCCCACCCCGCTGGCCACGCGGCTTCTGCCCTGAACCGCGGGCGCCGCCACGGCGCGCCGAAACACGGCGGCTCGAAACACGACGCCCTCCCCGGGACAGTGGTGCCCGGGGAGGGCGTCCTCCATTGCGTCACGGACGGATTGTGACCAATATGGTTAGAATGAAATAACCATAAAGGTCATGTCATGTCCACCATCCACGCACCCATCGCCGAGCTCAAGGCTCGGCTGAGCGAATACCTTGCCCGGGCCCGGGCCGGGGAGGAGGTGGTCATCACCGACCGGGGAACGCCGGTTGCGCGGCTCGCACCCCTGGCCGGTGAGGCGGCGCAGGCGGGGCGAGAGGCGGAACTGATCCGGGGCGGGCTCGCCCGCGGGCCGGCGACCTCGCTGGACCCGTCGTTCCTCGAGGCGCCCAGGCCCGCTGATCCCTGTGGTCGGAGCCTGGAAGTCGTCCTGGAAGAACGGGCGGAGGGTCCGTGAGGTTCTGGGACACCTCGGCGCTGGTTCCCCTCCTGGCCGAGCAGGAGGCCAGCGCCCAGGTGCGGCGTCTCCTCGCCGAGGACCCGGAGGTGGCCGCATGGTGGGGAACGCCGGTGGAATGCGCATCGGCCGCCGCCCGGCTCCGGCGGGAGGAGCTCTTCGGGCTGGACCAGGAAGAGGCCTTCCTCGAGCTCCTCGATCGTCTCCAGGAGGGCTGGTTCGAGATCCTCCCGTCGCGACCGCTCAGGGACGAGTCCCGGCGCCTGCTCCGGGTTCATTCGCTGCGGGCCGCCGACGCCCTCCAACTCGCTGCCGCGGTGATCTGGGCGGGGCCGGACCGGCGCAGGGAGCTCGTCACCCTGGACGAGCGCCTCGCCCTCGCCGCCCGCATCGAGGGATTCCGCGTGCTTCCGCGGGGGCCTGGCGCTTCGCCGCCCGCACCTTCCCGATGAACCCGGACAGCGGCCCCCAACGCAGCCCGCGAGCCACTCGGTCGAGAGAACCTGCTCCTTGCACCGGCTATCGGTGGCGCAGGTGCAGGAGCCCCGAATCGTGATCGCCGAGCCGGCGCCTTTTCCGTGGCGGGGCAGCGGGCTAAACTCGGATATCATGTCCACTCGACCTCTCGATACGTCGACCACGAGCTGGTCGGTCCAGCGGAAGGCTCTCGCCGCCATGACTCCGTCCGCCCGGATTCGCGTCGCGATCGACCTCAGCGAGTCGGTGCGCGAGATCCGGATCCAGGGGCTCCTGGCCCGGAACCCCGAGTGGAGTCGGGCAGATGCCGTGGCAAGCCTGATCCGACGACCGGGGTCCTGAGGGGCCGTGAGCCTCGAGAAGTTCCTGTCGCTGATCGTGCGTTCCCTGCGAGAGGCAGGCATCCCGTTCATGCTGACCGGCTCTCTCGCGGCGGCATATTACGGCGCACCCCGCGCCACGCAGGATCTCGATCTGGTCTTCGAGTCCGAGCCTGAGCGTCTCCGACGCTTCGCCGAGGCGCTGCACGCTGCCGGCATCTACATGGACACGGAGACCGCGATCGAGGCCCTGAGGACCGAGGGACAGTTCAACGCCATCGACCCGTCCAGCGGCTGGAAGGCAGACCTGATCGTGCGGAAGAGTCGGGCTTTCAGCGCGGCGGAGTTCGGTCGGCGGCAGCATCGGAACCTCCTGGGACTCGAAATCGCAGTCACCACAATCGAGGACCTGATCATCGCGAAGCTCGAGTGGAGCGAACTCGGTGATTCCGAACTCCAGCGTCGGGATGTCCGGGAACTGCTCGAGTTGGCTGGCGGATCCATCGATCACGCCTATCTGGAGCACTGGATCGACGCACTCGAACTTGGCGATGCCTGGGAACGGCTCCTGACGGGTGGTTGAGCCTCGTCGACGTGCACAACTGCGGTATTTCGCTGACACCCGGCCCCGCCGGGCATCGGACCCAGGTGGCCTCCTGATGCTTCTCGGGTCGGGGGTGGGCGAAAGCGGCCTTGACGTTCACATCGCGTCGAGCGCACGGTAGGGCCTTCGCTCCCATTCCCACCGAGGGGCGACGCCCTCTCGCACCGGTCATTGATGAACGTCCGCGCCCTTCGGTTTTTCCGGCTCTTCCCGGCCGTACTCGCCCTCTCCGTTGCATCCTGGGGATGCGGCCCCGACGAACCGGAAGGGGAGGGCCGCCCATTGCCTCCGCCCCTGGCCGCGGGCGGTGAGCGCTGGGACAGCGCCGGAATCACCATCATCGAATCCCCCGGGGCGGTGCTCGGGACCCCGGTGGGCTGGACGGTCGATCCGGTTCCGCAGCTCGTGATCGGTGGCGATGAGCAGGGACCCGCGTACCTGTTCTCCCGCATCGACGGCGTCGCGCTCCTCTCCGGGGGCGGAATCGCGGTGGTCGATGAAGGAAGCCGGGAGGTCCGCTGGTTCGACCCGGCCGGGGTCCACATCCGGTCCGTTGGCGGGCTGGGATCCGGCCCGGGGCAGTTCCGGAACCTGGAGTACGTCCCCCAGGCGGGGACCGATTCCCTCAGGGTCTTCGACCGCCTGCAGCGGCGGTTCACGGTCCTTGCCGCAGATGGGAGCGGTCACCGGATCGAGGGGCCACCGGAAGGAGACCCGTCGCTCTTCCAGGGTCAGTCGCTCGGGGCCTTCCGGAGTGGCGTGCTC
>JBJHBX010000054.1:0-11899 GCA_050485725.1 Gemmatimonadales bacterium
TTCTACCATCGCGAGCGCTTCGACGACGCCACGATCCACGACGTGATCCGGACGCATCCCCTGGTGGTGATCGGCGACCGCGACTACGACAATCCATACTATGAACCGCCGCATCTTCTCCTGCAGGAGACGCCGGAGCTCGACGAGTTCAAGAGAAGGCGGGTGAGGTGGTGGATCGAACGCCTGCGCGTCATTGCGGACAGGGAGGTGGAGCGCGAAGAACTTCTCGGGCAACTCCGGCAGTCGCAGAAACTCGATGCGCTGGGCCGCCTGGCCAGCGGCGTCGCGCACGACTTCAACAACCTCCTGACGGTGATCGTGGGGTGCGCATCCCTCCTCAGGGACCTGGTGGATGATGAAGAGGCCCTCGAGCTTGTCCACGACATCCGACGCGCGTGCGACCAGTCGACGGCCCTGACGCGGCAGCTTCTTTCGTTCAGTCGAAAAGACGTGCCCGCGCAACGGGCGATGGACCTGAACATGCTCGTCGAGGAGACTCGCGGAATGCTGAGGCGGCTACTCGATGAGAAGATCCGCGTCGAGACGGATCTTGAACCGGTTCCGCTCATCGTGCGGGCGGATGCAGGACAGATCCAGCAGGTCCTGATGAACCTGGCTGTGAACGCCCGAGACGCCATGGCAGACGGGGGCACGCTTACCCTTCGCACGCGCGCTGACCGGGTTGACGGCGATGAGGCTGAGCGACTTGGACTGAACCCCGGCCCTTACGCGAGACTGCAGGTCGGCGACACCGGAACCGGAATGACGGAGGAGGTCCGCCAGCGCCTGTTCGAGCCGTTCTTCACCACCAAGGGCCACGGGCGCGGTACCGGGCTCGGCCTCCCCGTAGTCCATGGCATCGTGATCCAGAATCACGGGGCGATCCAGGTGGACAGCCAACCGGAAGAGGGGTCGGTATTTACGGTGTGGCTGCCCATGGTCGATGCCCCGGTGGACGAGCTGGAACCACAGGCTCCTGCGGCGGCCAGCGCGGCGCGGGGACAGACGGTGCTCATCGTCGAGGACGAGGATGCCGTCAGAAGGGTCCTGCGGAAGGTGCTGGAGCGCGGGGGCTATCAGGTGATCGAAGCCGCGGATGCATCGGAAGCCGAGCGCCTGTTTCTTCACCACGACGTCGATTTGCTCATTCTGGATGTCGGGCTCCCGGACATCCGCGGCGACGCACTGGCAGCGTCGCTTCTGCGCGATGCGCCGGGGACGCGCGCCCTCCTCCTTTCCGGACACACGGAAGAGGAGATCGGTGAGCGAGTGCGCGAACTTGGCATCGGATTTCTCCCAAAGCCCTTCGCGCCGCAGGACATCCTTGCAGCCGTCGCCCGGGAACTCATCCGCGACCACGAGTGAGGGCCGTGAGCCTGGGGCTGGCCGGGCGGTGGTTTCGCTGCATCTCTGAGCGTGTCGACCCGCATGCGCGAGCCACCCGGGCCAGACTTCCGGCCTTGACCTGACGCTCACTCGCGCAGAGGCTCCGTGAGCGAGACTCTGGTCGACAGCAACATCATCCTGGACATCCTGACCGAAGATCCCCGGTGGTTCGACTGGTCATCGGCAGCATTGGAGAAGCAGGCGGAACGTTCCATCCTGGTCATCAACCCGCTGATCTACGCGGAGATGTCCATCCGGTTCACGAGGATCGAGGACCTGGACGACGCGGTGCCCGCCTCCACCTTCCGGCGAGATGCCCTCCCGTTCCAGGCGGGCTTTCTGGCCGGAAAGGGCTTCGTGAAGTACCGCCGCGCGGGGGGCGAACGACGATCGCCCTTGCCGGATTTCCATATCGGGGCGCACGCTGCCATCGCTGGGATGACCCTCCTCACCCGTGACGGTTCGCGTTACCTCACGTACTTCCCTTCGCTTGACCTCGTCTCCCCGAGCCAACCAGCCTAGGCTTGCATACCTAGGCATCGTACACCGGCCACCAAACCGCGAGGCCCTCCAGGGGGGGGTTGTGGCCCTGACCGGATCAGCGTGGCGGGTCCGGAGAGATCGGCTGCACGGTCGCCCGGAGGTCCAGGCGCAGGGTTTCGCCCTCGACGAGATCGAAGGGCCCAACCCGGGTCCAGTTCTCGGGGGGCATTCCAGCACTCAATCCTCACGGGCACGGCCCAGATGACGCACCGATCCGCATCGGTTCGAAGGCTCTTCCTCGTGGATGGCATCGGGGCCCTGGTCTCCGCCGTCATGCTGGGGCTGGTGCTCACCACCTGGGAACCCCTTTTCGGAATGCCGTCACGGGTGCTGGTTCCGCTGGCCCTCGTAGCCGGGGCCTTCGCCGCCTATTCGCTGATCTGCCACCGAAAGAACCTGGGTCCGGCCTTCCTCCTCGGAATCGCCGTGGCCAACACGCTCTACTGCGGCGTTACCCTGGCGCTTGTCCTGGCCCACCGGACTTCCCTTACGTGGCTTGGGCTCGCCTATTTCGTGGGTGAAGTCCTGGTGATCCTCGGCCTGGTGGCCGTGGAGTTCAACGCCGTTCGCCGGGGCGCCTGACGGCGCTTCGGGAGTTCGCTCCCGTCGACGGCTTCGTCCGGATCGAGGAAGGGGACCGGGTGGGTCGCGAGCGACTCGTTCGCTCCTGTGCGCGCGGGTCTCTCGCCCTGGAGCGGCTCCATGCCCCCGCCGGTCTCGGGGAGCTCACCTCGCCGGACACTCCCCTGGTGTATCGGCTCACCGGGTACGGCAGGTGCTCCATCGGGACGCCTGATCGAGCGAGCCCCAGGGTCCTGCCAGACCTGACCCGGGTCCACAGCGTCATGGATCCACCGGCCCGGTCGTTCCTCCATGCGGGGGGCACCCCGCGGCTGCGGGGATCTCGCGGCCAGGAATGGCAAACCCGAGGGAGTTCGCCTGATGCTGAATTCACGGGTCGTCGCAGTCGGACTGGTCGCGGTCGTCGGTTCTGCCACCTGGGTGATGCCCGCAGAGGGGCAGGACCGACGTCCGACGTTTCACGCATCGATCGGGTCGTTTCACCACGCCTCGAACCTGCACACCTACTTCTCAACGCGGTTTGCCGATGCGGTTGGCCTGGGTGCGGGCGTGGCCGTGCCCCTGAACCGTGCCTTCGAGGTCCGGCTGGCCCTGGATCGCACCGTGACCCACCTGACCGGCCACCCGGCGTTCCCCGCCGGACGAAGCGGACCGGACCGAATCCTCGCCGCCGAGGTGCACCTGGTCGCCGTCCCCCGCATCACGAATCGGGTGCGGCTGAACCTCGGCGCCGGCGGGGGTCTGCGGCGCTACACGGTCAACAGCACGATTGCCAGGGGTGACATCATCGAATCCCCCTGGTCCGAAGCACAGGTTCGACCGGCCCGCTCGGTGCTGGCCGGAGTGAGCGTCGACCTGAATGCGAAACTCGGCGTCGCGGCCGACGTGAGGTGGTCGCAGGCGCAGTTCCGTGCCGGCCCTGACAGCTGGGGTCTGCCCCGAGACCCCATCGAATGGCAGCGAGAGATCCGGCCCGGAATACGGTTTGCCGTGTCCCCCTGAGGTGACCCCCACCCCCCGCCCAACCGTTTCCTGACAGCCTCATCCCTACGGAAGGGGGAAGAAAGAGCCTCCCGGTGTCCGCCCTCGGCGAGTTCCGAGCGGATGAAGGGGCCCAACGGGCTGTTGGGCCGAACTCGACCGTAATCCGACGTCCACGCGTCGGCAGGCCCAACGGACCCCCTCCCCGCCATCTCCCTGATCCGGGTCCTGGGCTCGTCCTCGCCGTCTTGCACGCTCCGGTACCGCATCGAGGACCCGCCGAATCTGGTCCACCAGACTCCGCGGCGTTCGGAGATGCCAGCGGTTTTCCGGACCCTCGTGACGACCGCCCACCCCTCCTGTGCCGTCACGCCCCTTTTCCCAGGATGTCCTTCAGCATCTGAAGGTTCAGCGCCTGAGTTGCGACGATCCGCCGCAGCCGCCGATTCTCCTCCTCCGAAATGGGAAGGCCCCAGGGTGCGGATGGGGCCGTAAACCACACTTCTATAACGTTTTGCCTGGGATCACCCCCGAACGCATCCCAGGGGTGTGTGACCGTCCCCCGCCGCCGAAGGCGGTTCATGTCTAACAAAAAGCTTGCAGTTCTCCGCCAGCCAGATAACATTTGCGGAGGAATCGGTTGGCTGGTTCCGCACCACCCTTCCCCTGGTCCACTCCCGGGGCCAGCAACCCCTACCCCTGCGGAGGATCCGACCGGTGCCTGTTTCCTGTGGACGATACGTGGACGGCCTCTGGTGCAACTGGGAGCGGTCCAACGCCTGGGTGTGGATCCGCCACTCGGGCTGGCGAAAGCTGGACAACCGCAACCGCGACGCCACCACCAACCTCCTGGCCATCGCGGCCGAGGCGAAGGCGCGGGGGTGGGCCATCTCCTACCATGAGGAGAGGCGCGGCAGCAACTGGGTCATCACCGAGATCTACGACTTCCCCAACGGGTTCGTGGGTCCCGAGCACAACGTCAGCTTTGGCATGTCGGAGTGCATCTTCGGCTGGACCGCGGCCTTCGACCAGCGGGGAACCATCGTGACGGTGCGGATCCGACTCCAGCCCGACGCCGGGATCCCCGCAGCGACCATGAACACCCTTCGCAACACCTGGCGGACCGGGATCGAGGACCGGTGGAGCAATCGCTTCGGCTGCTGCAACTCGCCGGGCTGCGTGGGGAGGTGTCGCCTCCAGTTCCGGGTGGAGTGGGTCAACACCGACTGGCACCACAGCGTGAGGGTTCGCGTAGGTCCGGGCCAGACGAACATGACGCTGTGGGACACCCTGGACACCGGCGCCGTGGCTGCCCACGAGTTCGGCCATATGCTGGGTCATCCCGACGAGTACAGCTCCTCGACCTGCCCGGACCGAAACCCGGTGAACACCGGTACGGTGATGGACAACAACACGGACGTGGTGCAGCGCCTGGTCCGCCCCTTCTGTGAGCGTCTCGACCAGAACACCTACACCGAATAGGCAGATCATGACCGAGAATGCCAAGGTGGGCCCCGGAGGCGGACCGGCGCAGATCGCCGATCTGGCGGAGAGGGTCCGAGAAGGGAGTACCAAGTCCGGGGAAGAGCGGGAGCTCCGGGTAGGACTGGAGGTCTCGGGGGGCACGACCGGCGAGAAGTTCGAGCTCCGTTTCGCGGCCACGGAGTCGGGGCGGCTCGAGATCTACCTCGTCAACGAGCTCCGGCAGGTGAAGCCGCAGCGCGAAGAGGGCGAGCTGTCCCAGGAGGAGTTCCGGCGCCTCCTGGATTCGGTGGACGTGGCCCAGCTCTCCGAGCTGCGCCATCTGCGCCAGCCCATTCCGCCGTGCAGCGTCGTGGGCCGCCTCATCGTGTCGGACGGCCGGCAGGAGGTGAGGGTCCTGTACATGGCGGAGCCGGAGCAGGCCCGGGAAGCCGGCTTCCGGGTGCATCCCAGCGTAGAGCGCGCCGCAGAGGCAATCTACGGGCTGGTCACCGAGCGGCTTTCCGTCAAGGATGTTCGACCCTGATCCAACCTGGAAGCGGGATTTCCAGTCCACATGAACCAACAAGGAGGCCCCATGGCCTGGCTCAACAACCGCAAGGTGGACGCACTCTGGTCCAACCACCAGAAGTCCAACGTGCACGGCCACATCTCGGGATCGTGGAGGAAATTCCACGATGCCAACGACGACGCCACTACGAACTTCGCCATCCTGGCCGCCCACGCCAAAGGCCACAACCGCAACGTGAACGTGTTCGTACAGGGCGGTCGGGTCAGGGAGATGTACGTATGGTAGCCCCGGACGAGCCCATTCCTCTCAGCGCCGACGACGTGGCCGCCCTGGTCCGGGGCGAGATGCCCGAGGAGCGGATCGACAAGCTTCTCTCGGCCCGGGAGGTGAGGGTCGAGGCCGAGCCACACGAGCCACATCCTCCCCAGCGCGAGCGCCTTGAGGAGGTGGAGCGGCCCGAGGAACCGATGGAGATCAGCAACGAGGAGCTCAAGGCCCTGTCCACGGGTCGCGAGGTCGAGGCCGTGAACAAGCGCCTCGAGGAGCTTCGACGGGACACCGGCGGCGGCTCGGGCGGGACCATCCGGCGGGAGTGATCGAGCGGGAGTGCTCGGGCGGCCCCGCGTCGGGCTTCACCTGAACAAGACCAGGCTGGGACCACGCGATCCACAGCCTCGGTGCGGATTGAGGCCTGCCCCTCGATGCTTCGGGTGCCGAGAAGGCGGCGCCGCGTTCCCCGGCCAACGAGAACGAGAGTCTGCAGGCGCTCCGTTCATTCGGTGAGCTCGACACCTCCCGAAGAGTGGTCGGAGCCTCATCCGGTTCCCGTCCGTGTCCCTGACGACGCGAATTTCCTCGCCGATGCGGTCGCTCCTGGCGTGCAGGTCCTCGTCAACTGGACGAGGACCTCCTCGGTGTCGCCGAGGCATCACCCCTTCCGATTCTGCCCCCGCGCGCATCCCTCCTGCTGACTCGCAGGGGGCGCTCTCCAGCGGGGGTCCGGACCGGACCGGGTCCGTCGGGTCGACCCGGCTTCCTCGCCTTGCGGCCCGCGATGTGGCCTCCCTCCTGCCGTGGACGGCGCTGGAAGGACTGGCCTCCTCACCCCTCGTGCCCCGGGATCGCGTGCAGGTGCGGGTCAACGGGAGGGCCGTGCCCGAGATGATGCTGGGCCAGAGCGACGTGCGCCGGCGTGTCGATGCCATCCGCCGATTCACGAGCAACGGCGCGAGTCTCGGACCCTTCGGCGGCTTGCAGGGCCGAACGCTGCGACCTACCTTGGCTCCGCCCGTGAGAAGGCGTTCGGATGCCCTGTCCCTGATCAGTCGGCGACACGGTGGGGGCCCAGACACCGTGACTTTCACCGATGCGACGTGTCTGTCGCCCGAGCGATGGTGGTCCCACATCCAGGCAATCACCAGGACCCTGACGAACGGCCGGCCGCAGGGGGTGCCCCCTCTACCTGCGAGGCGGCCAGAGAGGAAGCGAGATCATGGGATTCATCACCGTCGGAAAGGAGAACTCGACCCCGGTCGAGTTGTACTACGAGGACCATGGTGCGGGTCAGCCCGTCGTGCTGATCCACGGGTACCCGTTGAACGGTCATAGCTGGGAGCGTCAGACCCGAGAGTTGCTCGAGGCCGGCTACCGCGTGATCACCTACGACCGGCGTGGCTTCGGCCGCTCGTCGAAGGTGGGCTCGGGATACGACTACGACACTTTCGCCGCCGACCTGAACACGTTGATGGAGACCCTCGACCTGCGCGACGTGCTGCTCGTCGGGTTCTCCATGGGGACGGGCGAGCTGGCTCGCTACGTGTCGAAGTACGGCCACGAACGCGTTGCCAAGCTGGCGTTCCTCGCTTCGCTCGAGCCGTTCCTTGTCGCTCGCGACGACAACCCCGGCGGCGTGCCTCAGGCCGTGTTTGACGGGATCGAGGCCGCAGCACGGGGCGACCGCTACGCCTGGTTCAGCCAGTTCTTCTCGGACTTCTACAACCTCGACGAGAACCTCGGCACGAGGATCAGCCAGGAGGCGGTCACCGCGAGCTGGAACGTGGCCGTCGGCAGCGCCCCGGTGGCCGCCTACGCCGTCGTCTCCTCGTGGATCGAAGACTTCCGTGCCGACGTCGAGGCGGTGCGTGCCAGCGGCAAGCCCGCGCTGATCCTGCACGGCACTGCGGACAACATCCTGCCGATCGACGCAACCGCGCGCCGATTCCGCAAGGCGTTGCCGGAGGCGCAGTACGTGGAGATCGAGGGTGCGCCGCACGGGCTGCTGTGGACCCACGCCGACGAGACCAACACCGCCCTGCGTGCGTTCCTCGACTCGAACGGCGAGTGATCGGCACCTGCCGACGCCGTCCTTCGACCGACCCTGAAGGGAGCCGCTGTGGCTCATCACCTGCACACCGAGATCGAGATCGAGGCCACGCCCGAAACGGTATGGTCGATTCTCACCGACCTCGACGCCTACGCCGACTGGAACCCGTTCATCACCTCCTCGAAGGGCGTCATTGCCGTCGGGGAGCGGTTGACCCACCGGCTCGAACCGCCCGGGGGCAAGGCGATCACCATCAGGCCGACCCTCACCGAGGTCGACCAGGGCCGGGCCCTCGAGTGGCTCGGACGGCTACTCGTTCCGTACCTGTTCGACGGCCGCCACCGCTTCGAACTGATTCCCAGCGGCAACGGCACGCGGGTGGTTCACTCCGAGCACTTCCGTGGCCTCCTCGTGGGGTTCCTGAAGAAGAGCCTCGACACCACCACGCGCGCTGGGTTCGAAGCCATGAACACCGCGCTCAAGGAGCGGGCGGAGACAACGAGTGCCCCGATGAGAGACTCCGGTGCAGGGGGGGAGGACGCCACCGGCGGGAGCTTGCCCTGAGCGTTGTCGTCCCGTTGCGGAACGTCCCTGTCGGTCGTACACCACCAGGTGGGAGGGCAGCGTTGATCGCCAGGTTCAAGGATCTCATCGCGCCCCTGGCGGAGCAGGACTTCCTCGCGGCGATGGACGCGAAGGAACGCCTGATGCTGCCGCCTACCGCTGCCCGCGACGTGGCGTCCCTCCTGCCGTGGACGGCGCTCGAAGGACTGGCCTCCTCACCCCTCGTGCCCCGCGATCGCGTGCAGGTGCGGGTCAACGGGAGGGCCGTGCCCGAGATGATGCTGGGCCAGGGCGACGTGCGCAGGCGTGTCGATGCCATCCGCCGGTTCACGAGCAACGGCGCGAGTCTCGTCGTGAACTTCGTCGACGAGTACATCGAGCCCATTGCACGGTTAGCGGAATCGATCGAGCGGCGCACGGAGCGGAACGTGCACGTGAACTGCTATGCCGGGTTCGGTCCTTCCGGCGCCTTTGTCCCGCACTACGACACGCATGACGTTCTCGTGGTGCAGGTGCAGGGCTCCAAGCGGTGGCGCGGGTACGGCGTGGATGTCGCAGACCCGGTGGAGCTTCGGCCCGCCACGCCGGCCGCCGTCCAGTGGGAGACGACCCTCGAGCCCGGCAGCATCCTGTACCTGCCTCGCGGGGAAGTTCACGACACGGTGGTCGAGGCCTTTCCGTCCGTGCATCTCACCTTCGGCCTCACGGCACTCACGGGAATCGACCTTCTTTCCTGGATGGCACGCCAGGCAGTGCGCGATCCGGAGTTGCGGCGTACCCTTACGCACGCCGGCGATGCCACGCGCACGGCCATCGACACCGGGGCGTTGAAGGACCGGCTGCATGCCCTGATCGATGGGTCCTCCATCGACGTCTTCCTTGAGCGACAGGGCCGCCGGCAGGACACAACGAAGCGCGGGCGACCACACCTGGCCGGGCTGGCTCTCAGCGCACGGCTGGCCCCCGACGCCTGGGTGGTCCCCGTGTCCCGCCGACGCGGCTGGCTCCCCCTGGAGGGTCAGGACGGGCCGGTGCCCGTGGCAGACGTCATGGACCGGTTGTCGACCCCAGGGCGGACCCTGCTGCAGATCCTCCTCGACGAGGACGGACTTCAGGTCCGCGAGCTGGCGTCACGCCTGGATCTGGCAGTCACCGATCCCGCGTTTGCCGATGCACTCGGCGAGCTCGGCGGCCTGGGCCTGTGTGGCCTCCGCGAGTAGATCGGGAACTTCCGGGTCATGGCGCGCGGAGCGCCGCAGGCGTACCACCCTTCTAGCACGACAGGTCGTGCGCCTCCTCCCCTGGACCCGGCGCGCGCCGCGGTTGCAGGGGGCCGAGCACGCCGTGCGCACGGCCCGGCTTGCTCCCGGAGCGCACAATCGCAGGAAGTGGTGCGCCTGCGTCGCACCGAGCCGCTCGTTCCGTGGGCGCCAGGCACCCTGGCCAACTCAACTTGGGACCCCCTTGCTCTAGCCAACCGACTCCCCGAATTCGTTGGCTACGCCGGCGGATTCCCAAACTTCCTTGACCACGCATGAATCCTGTCGATCTCACCCAGGCTGCCCCAGGGCAGGTGTGCCCCAACCACCAACGGGGTCCTCCTCTCAGGCGAAGGAGCGTCGCGGCAACGTTCCAGCACCCCGAGGCCCTCTTCGACAGAACCGAGGGTGCGCTGCCTCGACCCGGGCGGCCACCCGACCATGCGGCAGCCAGCGGCGATCAGCTTCCCGAGGACCGGGCTTCGTTCCGATCTGGTATGGCATCCTTGCGCCACCGCGGCTTCGGCGCCATCTGCATCTGGACGCGTCCCATCGAAGGAACCGAGCCGGAGAAGAACCCCTTGAGCCATCAGAAGATGTACAGCGACCACGACCCGGGGCTCGCCGAGCTCCGGGAGATCTGTCTCGGCCTGCCTGATGCGACCGAGGTTGAATCGCACGGTCGTCCCACCTTCCGGACGCGGAAGATCTTCGCCGTATATGGCGCAACCACGAAGGGCGGCGGCTCGGAAGGGCTGCGCTACCCCTACTCCGTGCTCTTCCTTCCGGACCCCGCCGAGGCGGAGCTCCTTCTTCGCGACGAGCGATTCTTCGTGCCGGCCTACTATGGTCCGTACGGATGGCTGGGGTTCGACCTCGCCGGGGGCCCGACAGACTGGCTCGAGGTTCGCGAGCTCGTCGAGACCTCCTACCGGAACACGGCGCCCGCCAGGTCGGTGCGGCGCCTTGATCAGCCGTGAGACGTACCCGATCGTGAGAAGGGTCAGGCTCCCGAGGTGCTACATGCTCCTGATGTTGGCCGTGCTGGTACTTCACGAGGGCATGGCTCCCGCATCCCCGTTCGAACCCGGATGACGTGGAAGGACGACGTGGAGCGATGAACTGGAAGAAGGGGATGCGGTACGCTTCCCCGCGGTGGACACCGGCACGCCGGTGGTGGTCACGGATGGGTCGTCAGGCTCCCGGCCGCCTCGCCGGGACGGTCCTTGTCGCGTCGATCACGGGGTGCGGTGCGGTGCCCCAGGACCCGCCGCACGGGCTGCACGGCCTCCCGCAGGCGACCCTCGAGCGGGTCTGGGTCGAGGGTGGCGCCGACGATCCGGAGTACGCCTTCGAGTCCATGGTCGGCATGATCCGCGGACCGGACGGAGAGCTCTGGAGCTGGGGCGAGTCCGAGCCGGTGATCCGCAGGTGGACGGCAGAGGGGAGGCCCCGCTCCGTGGTGGGGCAAGCCGGAGAAGGTCCAGGTGAATTCCGGTCCGTGATCCTCGGCACCCTGGGTCCGGCCCCCGGCGACTCGATCTGGGTCCTCGACCTGGAGCTGGGACGGGTCACCTTCCTTGGGTGGGATGGCGAGGTCCGGTCCGTTCGTTCCGCGGGACCCGCAGGGCCGGCGGCCTTCTGGGACGGAAGCCGGGATCCTGCGAACTGGGCCCCACCGATCGGGCTCCTCGCCGACGGATCCCTACACCGCCGGACAACGGGGTTCGGCACGGTGCTCGATCCGGATCGTGTCCCCCGCATCGTGCATCTGAGGGAAGACAGGGGTCTCGATACGCTGGCCGTCATCGCGGTGCGGCCTTCCGCGGTGTTCGAGCCGAGCGGACCCACGGGGCAACGGATCACGCAGCAGCCTTACCTCCCTCCTGTTCTCGAGGCCCTGAGCCCGGACCGGACGTCTCTCGTGATTCTGGACCAGGCCCCGCCGGCCTCCGCGGGTACGGCCTACGCGCGTCTCGTGCGGGTGGCCCTCCGCCCCGGAGGTGATACCCTGGCCGATGCGTGGATCCCGTACCACGCCGAGCCGATTCCCGAGGCCGAAGTGGATGCGGTGCTCGACCGCGTGGCGAGGAACGCGACGAGTGGGCCCGAAGGCGTCCGCTTCGGGTCGGAGTCAGCGGATGTGGGTTCTCAAGAAGATGTCCGCTTCTTTCTCTAAACTCTGTCCGCCCCGGGCGGGAGTTTTTGGGATTCAAGGGAGCTGATCGTGGGGGGTCTCCTCGGGTTTGAGGTGGCGGGTGCGGTAGG
>JBJHBX010000055.1:0-11790 GCA_050485725.1 Gemmatimonadales bacterium
CGCGTGGCCCGCGTCAACGGGGTTGGACGGCCAGCCGACGCAGTGGCGCTCACCTCCGACGAGGATATGACCCGCCGGAGCGGGGACTGCCCCGGTTGGCCGGCGCTCACCCAGCGCGTGGACTACGTCCGCAGCTGGGGTGATGCGTACGGACACGCCCTGGTGGCCACCGGACGCGCCGAGATCATGGTGGACCCGGTCCTCTCACCATGGGATGCCGCCCCCCTCCTCGTGATTCTCGAGGAAGCCGGGGGTCGCTTCACCGACCTGGGTGGCCGGCGCGACATCCACGGGGGATCGGGCCTCTCGACGAACGGGGCCCTGCACGACGAGGTGCTCGCCCTGCTGACGAAGGGACCGGCCTGACCTCCCAGCGATCACCTGCCCGACAAACCGAAGGTCTCCAGCCGTCAGACGTGCGCTTCCTCCCGGGCGGACTCCCGCTCGAGCATTTCCGGCTCGGTCTTCGGCTGCCAGAGCTGGATGACCGGGAAGTTCGAGAGGAACCAGCGCACCGAGAAGGCGAAGATCCCCAGGAAACCGAGGCCGATCAGCGGCTCCCAGAAGGTGATCGTGGGATCGCCCTGGGTGTGGAGCGAAGGCGCGATGAGGAGCCAGCGCTCGAGCCAGAGGCCGAAGAGTGCGACGGCTGCGATCCCCCCGAGCCACATGGGGAGCAGCTTGGGCTTCCGGCCCATCAGCCCCACGAAGGGAACCACGAAGCAGAGGAAGATGACGAGGAGGGACAGCGGCCCCCACTCCGGCGTGGACCGGTTGATGTACCAGGCCTGCTCCCAGGGGAGCTTTCCGTACCACTGCACGATGTACTGCGACCAGAAGAGGTAGGCCCAGAAGATCGAGAAGCCGAAGGTGAGCTTCCCCAGGTCGTGCTTCTGCTGCGGCCCCATGTGCTCGTCGAAGTAAGGATCCCGGCGCTTCAGGAGCACCATCGCGACGACGGTCACCGCGATCCCGCCCCAGAAGGCAGCCATGAAGTACCAGACCGGGAAGAGCGTCGAGAACCAGTGGGACTCGAGCGACATCGCGAAGTCGATGACCACGACGCTCATCACGACCGCGTAGACGAGGACGAGTGCCGGGGCCAGCACCTTCAGCTTCTGCCAGCTCCGCTCCTCCTCGGCCTCGCGGCCGAGCCAGTTCCCGGCGATCCGCTCCCGCCAGGCGCCCCGCGACGCGACGCCGCCCTCGTCCTGCGCCCGCTCAGGCCCAAGATCCGGACGGAGGGCCCAGTACATGAAGATCAGGCTCATCGTGAAGAGCACCGCGGGCCCGATCAGGTTGCGGGTGACCAGGAACGGGATGTTCAGGTACGCAGCCTTCAGCTGGACGATCTCGTCGTAGGCCATCTTGTCGATCCAGGTGAAGTAGTCTTCACGCAGACCGAGCATCGGGAGGAGGAGCAGGTACGACAGGGGGAGGAACGCGCCCATGGCCAGCGAGAGGCGCCGGACCGACCAGTTCCACTTCGCCTTCGTGATCACCGTGGCCGCGCAGAAGATCAGCGCGCCCTGGGCGATCCCGGTGAAGAAGAGCCAGTTCGCCACGTAGGCCTGCCAGGCCCGGTTCGCGTCGGCGCCGAGGAGCGCGAAGAAGGCCAGCGCCCCGACGGCCACGAAGGCGGCCAGGAGGAGCGTGGTCCCCTTGGCCGGGGTCAGGTAGCGGGCCTCGATCCGCGCCGGTACGTGGATGTCATGCATCGGGGGCGTCTCCCTCGGCACCGTTTTCTTGTCCGTTGGCGTCGCCGGCCTGCGCCGGCCCCGCGCCCTGGAGCTGTCGGAGGTAATTCACCACGTGCCAGCGGTCGTAGTGCGAGACCTGGTGCCCGTAGCCGGGCATGAGTCCGCGACCCACCCGGATGATCGAGTAGAGGTAGCCGTCGGTGTAACCCTGCGCCTGGTCCGAGATCACCGACCACGGCGGAATCCCGGCAGCCGTGACGGCCCCCTGGCCGCCGCCGTCCTGGCCGTGGCAGGGCACGCAGGCCCGGTTGAAGATCTCCTCGCCGCGGGCGAGCGATGCGCCACTCGCCGAAACGGGGTTCAGGAGGGCGTTGACCTGCGGCATCGAGGCCGGATCCCCACCGGCCTGCAGCACCATGAGCGGCGTCACCGGCTCCGGGATCGCCGTCCCTTCGGTCTGTCCCATTCCGAACTCGCCCATCGCGGCGGGGAAGTTCCCCGAGGCGAAGGGAACGGAGCCCTCGGCCGGGAGGCGGGGGTTCTGGTACGGAAGGATCGACGGCTGGTCACGCATCGAACGACCGAACACCGCGACCATGATGTCATCGAGGGGGGTGCACCCCGCTCCCGTCATCGCGACGAGGCCCAGCACCCACAAGCTCCGCGCGCGCGGCCGGGAAACGCTTCGCTCACCCATGGGCCGTTCCCTCCGGATCGTCCTGCATGCGGCTCGGACCGCCCGCCTCCAGGATGCTCCTGGCCGCGTCGATGCGATCGCCCGGAGCGGTGACGTAGACCCCGAAGCGCCCGGCGCTGAACTCGGGATCGTAGACGACCTGCGCCTTGATGTCGGGAATTCGCATGTTCCAGAAGACACCGACCACGGTGAAGAGGGCACCGAAGAGAATCGTCATCTCGAAGGTGGGGATCACGTAGGCCGGAATCGAGAGGATCGGCTTGCCGCCGACCACGATCGGCCAGTCCATCGACGTGAACACGGTGAACGCCAGCCCCGTCGCCATGCCGGTCAGACCCCCCACCAGCGTGAAGATCCGGACCGGACTCGCTTCGTAGCCCAGGGCGTGCTCGATGTGATGCTCGGGGAAGGGTGCGAAGGCGGTGATCTCCTCGAACCCTTGGCCCCGCAATGCCTTGATGGTGTCCACCGTCGCGTCCAGGTGGTCATACGAGGCGAGAACGCCCTTCACCGAGCCGCTCATCGGGCCACCTCCTCCCGCTTCCGGGGTCGCATGGGGGGCGGGAGGACCTCCTTGATCTCGGCGATGGCCACCGGCGGAAGGAGGCGGATGAAGAGGAGGAACCAGAAGAAGAACCATCCGAAGGTTCCGATCACGATTCCCATTTCGGTGACCGAGGGTCGGTAGACGCCCCAGGCGAAGGGCATGAACTCGGTCGAGAGCGAGGTGACGATGATCACGTACCGCTCGAACCACATTCCGATGTTGATGAAGATCGAGATCACGAAGAGCGCGGCGATCGAGTGCCGGACCCGCTTGAACCAGAGCATGATCGGGATGATGCCGTTGCAGGTCAGCATGATCCAGGTCGCCCACCAGTAGTGCCCGAAGAGCCGTTCCCAGAACACCCTGCGCTCCGGGTCCTCACCGGAGTACCAGGCCATGAAGAACTCGTTCAGATACGCGTAGAAGACGATGATCCCGGTGACCAGGCAGAGCTTCGCCATGGCGTCGAAGTGCCGTATCGTCAGGTACTTCTCGAGCCCGAAGACCTTCCGCAACGGGACCATCAGCGTGATCACCATCGCCACGCCCGAGAAGATGGCCCCGGCAACGAAGTAGGGCGCGAAGATCGTCGCGTGCCACCCGGGCACGATGGACATGGCGAAGTCCCACGACACCACCGAGTGCACCGAGAGCACCAGGGGGGTCGCCAGCGCGGCCAGGAAGAGGTAGGCCTTCCCGAAGTGGTGCCACTGCCGGTCGGTGCCGCGCCAGCCAAAGGAAAGGAGCTGGTAGAACTTCTGCCTGAGCGTCCCCTTCTTCGCCTGGTCCCTTGCCGCGGCGGTGTCGGGGATCAGCCCCAGGATGAAGAAGAGCGACGAGACGGTGAAGTAGGTCGTGACCGCGAAGACGTCCCACACCAGCGGCGACCGGAAGTTCGGCCAGAGCATGCGCTGGTTCGCGTACGGAAAGAGCCAGTAGGCATGCCAGACCCGCCCCAGGTGGATCAGCGGGTAGAGCCCGGCGGTCATCACCGCGAAGACGGTCATCGCCTCGGCCGCACGGTAGATCGACTGACGCCAGCGGGCGCGGAAGAGGAAGAGGATCGCCGAGATCAGCGTTCCGGAGTGGGCGATGCCGACCCAGAAGACGAAGGTCGTGATGTACGCGCCCCAGCCGACCGGGGTGTTCAGCCCCGCCTCGCCGATGCCGTTGATGATCTGGTTCCCCCACGAGAAGGCGAGGAGGCCGATCCCGGCCACCGAGAGGCCGAAGAGGATCCACCACCACTTCCCTGGGCGGGAAAGGATCGCGAGGATGTCGGTGTTGACCTCGCCGTACGACCGTACGTCCGGGTGGGTCGCCGCTCCCCGCTCCACTGGTTCGGTTGCCGTCGCCATCAGACGTGGATGTCCTTGACCGGGTGGAAGGTCACCTTCCGGAGGTAGTTCACGGCCGGCTGGGTGTTGATGAGCACGTCGAGCACGCGGTAGGTCCGGTCGTTCCGCGAGACCTGCGCAACGCGTGACTCCGGATCACGGATGTCGCCGAAGACGATGGCCTCCGCCGGACAGCTCTGCTGGCAGGCGGGGACCACGTCGTTCTCCCTCAGGTCGCGCCCCTCCACCGTCGCCCGGTTCTCGGCGGACCGGATCCGCTGCACGCAGAAGGAGCACTTCTCCATGACGCCCTCGGAGCGCACCGTGACGTCGGGGTTGTACTGCCAGTTGAGCGGCTCGGGCACGTCGGAGTAGCCGTACCAGTTGAAGACCCGGACCTTGTAGGGGCAGTTGTTCGCGCAGTACCGGGTGCCCACGCAGCGGTTGTAGACCTGGGCGTTGAGCCCGTCGGGGGTGTGGTACGCCGCGTAGACCGGGCAGACCGGCTCGCAGGGCGCGTTCCCGCAGTGCTGGCAGAGCATCGGGAGGAAGCGGATGTCGACGGGACCCGCCTGGGTCGCATCCACCGTCTCGTAGTAGCGCTCGAGGCGGATCCAGTGCAGATCCCGCCCCATCATGACCTGGTCCTCGCCCACCACCGGGATGTTGTTCTCCGACTGGCAGGCGGTGATGCAGGCCGAACACCCGGTGCACTTGTCCAGGTCGATGGCCATGGCCCAGCGGGCGTTGTTCGCCGGGTCGTAATCCCCGTAGCGCGCCCCCTCGAGGGGGAAGTCCTCGGGGCGCCCGTCGGTGGGGACCGGCACGAAGCCGCCGTAGGCCTGGAGCTCCTGGAGCTGCCCGTAGCCGTCTCCGTGCGAGGCATGGAGTTCGTCGAGCCGGTCGAGGGCCACCGCCGGGGTGATGGGCCGGTCGAAGGTCTGCGACTCGCCCTCGATGGTGGCGATCCGCCGGTGGCGACCGGTGGGCTCCACGGTCACCCGCGTCGCGAGGTGCACGAGGGCGCCGGAAGCCTGTTCCGCCTCGGCCGGCAGCAGGGCGATGGGGTTCACCCCTCGACCGTTCGCCCAGCGCCCCACCTGCTCGCGGCCGCCGCCCATGGGAATCGAGACCGTGTCCGCCCGGATCCCGGGGTAGGTCCAGAGCGGGGCCTCGACGGAGCCGTGCGGCGAGCTCACCCGGACGATGTCCCCCTTCCTGAGGCCGCGCTCGCGGGCCGTGTCGGGATGCATCTCGACCCAGGAGTGCCAGGTGATCTTGGAAACCGGGTCGGGGAGTTCCTGGAGCCAGGTCCGGTTCGCCCCGCGCCCGTCGCCGAACCGCGACGAGGGTGGAACGAGGAGGGTGAACCCGTCCTCCTCTCCGTCGAGCGCGGGCGGATCGAAGGCCAGGGCCCGGTCGGGCGCCTGCAGGGCCACCTGCGCGTCGGGCTCGGCACCCAGCGTCACGACCCCGGCGCGGAGCGCCTCGCGCCAGAACTCGGTGAAGTTCCCACCCGGCGATCCCGCCCCCGCGTGGCGCTCGCTCCAGCGGTTCCGGAGGTAGTCGTGGAAGGTCTCCGCGCCGTAGTCCGCGCCGAGGCGTCGGGCCACGGCCAGGAGGAGGTCTCCGGCGGGGCGGGCATCGAAGTGCGGAACCGGCCGCATGGCGGGCTGCTGGATCGCCCAGACGCCCGGACGGGGGTTCTGGTCACCCCAGCACTCGAGGAAGTGGCGCTCGGGCAGGACCAGGTCCGCCAGCGCCGCCGTCTCGTCCATCTGCGGGGTGATGGCGACCTTGAAGCCCACTTCCCCCAGCGCATCGCGGAAGCCTGCGGCGTCGGGGAGGGCATAGGCCGGGTTGGTGCCGTGGATCACCACTGCGCGCACCGCGCCTCCCGCCATCTGGTCGATGGCCTCCGAAAGCGCGGAGAAGGGCGTCGTCGGCAACCCGCCCAGCGGACGCGAGAAGTTCACCGTCCGCCCCACGGCGCCCGAGGCGGCGTTCAGCACGAGGACCGCGAGGTTCGCGGCCGTGGCGTTCCGGTGGGTCCCCGCGACGCCGGGCCCGAGAACCAGCGGGGCCGAGGCCGACGCAAGGAGCTCGGCAAGCTCGTTCAGCGCCTCGGCCGGGATCCCCGCCGCATTCGCTGCGGCCTCCACGTCGTAGGCGGCGAGCAGGTCGGCATACGGCCCGACGTCCCCGCCGCGCCGCGCCACCGCCCCCGCCAGCGCCAGCGCCACCACGCCCTCGGAGCCTGCGCGGATCGGGTACCACTCGTCGGCGTTCTGGCCGGTCAGCGAGAGGCGGGAGCCGAGGAAGACGAAGCGGGCCTTCTCACCCGTATCGGAGACGCCCGACGACCGGGCGAACCCGCGCGACTGCTCGACGGGGGAGCCCCAGGTCTCGAGGAAGTCGGCCCCGAACGAAACCACCAGGTCCGCCGCCTCGAAGTCGAACGAGGGGACCTCGTCGCGACCGAAGGCGATCCGGGCGGCCTCGCGCATCGGGGCGTCCGAAAGCGCCTCGTACCGGACCCGCCGCCCACCGAGGGACTCGACGACGCGATCCACCAGCTCATCGAGGGTGGGGCCGGTGTGGCCGGTCAGGAAGAGGGTCGACGTCCCGGCATCCCGGAGCCCCGACGCGAGCATCTCCTCGGCATCTTCCCAGGAGATCGGCTCGAAGTCGTCACCGCTGCGCCGCATCGGCTGCGTGAGCCGGTCGGGGTCGTAGAGCCCCTGCAGCGCCGAGTGCCCCCGGGAGCAGAGCGCCCCACCCGAGACCGGGTGGTTCGGGTTGCCCTCGAGCTTGATGGCGCGCCCTTCCATCGTCTTGACCCAGACGCCGCATCCCGCGGAGCACTCGCCGCAGGCCGTGGCGTACCAGGTGGCGACTCCGGGGGTGATCTCCTCGGGGGGGACCACGTAGGGGATGAGCTTGTTCACCTTGTCGGTGGAGCATCCCACGAGACCCGCCCCGGCGCCGGTGACGCCGAGAACCTTGAGGAAATCCCGCCTCTTGATGCCTTCACTCATGGAGTGTCTCTCGATCTTCCGTTGACCGGATCAGGCTCCGGCACGCGTCCGGCCCGTGGGGCTGTCGCACCCTCCGGGCCGGTCATCAAGGTCAGTAGTGGCAGATGGTGCAGTCCCTGGACGCACCCATCTCGAGGTGACAGGTCAGGCACCAGCCCATGGTCAGCGGCTGCTGCACCTGCTGGATGACCCCCATCTCCTGGACGGGACCGTGGCAGGCCGTGCAGTCCACCCCGGCGGAAATGTGCCGCATGTGGGGGAACTGGACGTGATCGGCCACCTTGTAGATCCGGTTCCATGGGATTGGCTCACCCCGCTCCCAGAATCCCACCACCTTCGCGATCTCGGGCGAGCCCTCGCCGTCGGGTCCCTGTCCGCGGACGATCGTGTGGCACCCCATGCAGCTGGCCACGGGCGGGATCCCCGCGGAGCTCGAACGTTCCGCCGAGAAGTGACAGTACATGCAGTCGATCTGGAACTGCCCGTCCTGGTCGCCCGCATGCACGTTGTGGGGGAAGGCCACCGGCTGGCCCTCGGGCCCGTACTCGGCCTGCGAGGCGTAGTCCTGTGGCGAGGTGGCGTCCTGGGCCCGCGCGGAGACGAAAGCCACGGTCACCGCGGCCACGGCCACGACCGCCAGGGCGAGAATCCACTGCTTCTTGATCACCGGTCACGCTCGATGGAAAGGCACGTCGGAGCTGGGAAGGATCCCGGTCGCGAGCGGGGGGAACTTACCGGGGCCCGGGAGTCGCTGTCAACGGAGCCGCCAGGGGCCGCGTCTCCGCACTCCGCATGAACGATCGGGGCTTCGACACGTCGTCCGCCCCGCGAAACGGGACGGGCCGGGAACCCCCCAGGATCGGCGAGGTTCCACCGCGTCGGGGCCCTCTCCCGGTCTCCCGTTGTTCTCAGGGTTCCGCCCCCCCACATTCCCCCCATGAACGTGCCCGCTCACCGGCCCACCGAGGCTCCGCCACTCTCCCCGCCCTGGGGCCCCGTCGCGCTCGAACCGGGTGCCACGGTGGCACGGCGGATCGGCCCTCGCGACCTCTGGTTCCAGCTGCGACAGGGCGAGGTGCGGCTCGCGGAAGCCCGTGTCGAGCCGGGCACCGCGGCCCCTCCGGCCGCCCCGGAGGACCCTTCGGCCTGGTCCCGCTGGGCGCTCCCCGATGCTCGGCAGGGCCCCGTCGAGATCACCCTCCGACCGGCCCTTCCCGACCGCTCGCTGATCGTGCAGCCAGAGGTGCCCTTCGCGCTTCTTCCGGGGGCCGAGGCCCGGGTCTTCGTGCGGATCCCCCTTCGGATCCGGGTCGAGAAGGAGCTTCCGGCCGGTGAGTCGATCCTTCTTCGCACCGTGTCCACGCTGGAGCTGAGCGACACCTGGTGGGGCGGGTTCATCGATGGAGAGCTCTGCTACTGGCTCCCCACCTCGGCTCGCCGCGAGGTGACCCCCGACCTCCTCGAGCCGCACCTCGCGATCTGCCCCCTCGTGCTCCTGAACCAGGCCGGCTCCGACCTCAAGGTGGAGAAGCTCTCCTTCCGGGTGGAGCACCTTTCCCTCTTCTCGGACGGGCCCGGTTTCTGGGCCGACGAGTCCCGGGTCCGCTACCAGGGCGACGCCGAGGGGAGCCGGATCGACATGACGGGGCACGCCCCGGACGAGGCCTCGGAGCCGCGACTCGTCCTCGCGCCACCGGTCCCCGTGCGCGGCATCCGGGCGCTGACCTTCAACCGCATCCTCCACCTCTCCGGCCTGGGGGGTGGCGCATGAGCCCGCTCCTGGCGCTTCTTCTGGCCGCCGCCCAGGAGGCTGCGGCGGTGGACACAACGTCCACCGGTCTCGGCCTCCTCTCGCGGGGACTCTCGCGCATCGACCTCGGCGCCCTCCTGCGCGCCGCTCTCTGGCTCTTCGTGGGCATTCCGGTCCTGATGGCCGCGGTCCGCTGGGTGAAGCGCTGGGTCACGAGCCAGTACTCGGCCCAGCAGGCCCTGCTCGTGGGAAAGCTGGTCCTCTACCCGGGCGTCGTCCTCATCCTGGTCATGACGCTCTCCGAGCTGGGCTTCCAGCTCGCCCCCCTGCTCGGTGCCGCCGGGATCCTGGGCATCGCGGTGGGCTTCGCATCGCAGACCTCGGTGTCGAACGTGATCTCCGGCTTCTTCCTGATCGGGGAGCGCCCCTTCCAGGTCGACGACGTGATCCAGGTGGGCGACACGGTGGGGCGGGTCCTCTCCATCGACACCCTGTCGGTGAAGCTCCGGACCTTCGACAACCGCTTCATCCGCATCCCGAACGAGACGATCGTGAAGAGCCAGGTCACGACGGTGACCCGCTTCCCGATCCGCCGCCTCGACGTGAACGTGGGCGTCGCGTACAAGGAAGACATCCCCCGCTGCCGCGAGGTCCTTCTCGACGTCGCGCGCGCGAACCCGCGGGCGCTCATGGAGCCCGAGCCCACCGTCTTCTTCGACGGGTACGGGGACTCCTCGCTTGACCTGCGGCTCGCGGTCTGGACGATGCGCGAGAACTTCTTCACGCTGAAGAACACGATCCTGGAAGAGATCAAGGCACGCTTCGACGCCGAGGGAATCGAGATCCCCTTCCCGCACAGGTCCCTCTATGCCGGCGAGGCCTCCGACCCCTTCCCGATCCGGATCGTGCCGCCCGAGGCCGACGCGGGTTCGGGGAAAGCGGATCCGGGGGATGCAGAGGCACGGAGTCAACCTGCGCCCGGATCTCCGGGGGCGGATACCGGCGCTTCGACCGGAACCCCTTCCGAGCCCCCGCCCCCCGCCGACCCCCTCGAAGACGAGCCCCGCTGAGCCGCCGAACCGGACGCACCATGAACCAGCCCGATGATCGCCCCTCGCCGGGGCAGCACCTGGCCACCGTTAGCCATGACGGACGCTTCTGGGACGTGTACCTCGAGTTCGAGGACAATCCCCGGTCGGCGGACCGCTACCGGGCGCTCCTGGCCTACTCGCCGGTGGACCGGGCCGAGGGCGAGACGACGCTCCGGACCATTGCCCTGCTGATCGAGGACTCGTACGAGGAGGTGGTGCATCGCGCGCGCCGCCTCGAGGACCACCAGCTCACCGGGTTCCTCCGCTCCCTCCTCCCCTGACCTGCGCGCCGGGTGACCGGGCCGGGGCGCTCCTCGCTTCGGCAGGGCGCACCTACCCGACCCGGATCCAGCGCCAGAGCTCGGGAAGGGTCGGGCGCTTTCCCTGCATCAGGATCCCGGTGCGGTAGATCCGGCCGGCGACCCAGGCGGTGAGGGCGAGCGTCACGAGCATCAGGACCACCGAGAGCGCGGCCTGCCACACGGGCGCATCTCCGGCGGCCACCCGGGCGAACATCAGGATCGGGGTGAAGAAGGGAAAGAGGGAGAGCGCCACCGTCGAGGCAGCGTCCGGATTGTCCAGCGTCGGCATCAGGAAGACGATGGGAATCACGACGAGCATCGCCACCGGGATCTGGACCTGCTGGGCCTCCTCCTCGGTGCTGCACATGGCCCCCACCGCCGCGAAGAGCGAGGCGTAGAGGAAGTAGCCCGTGAAGAAGCAGATCAGGAAGAACCCGATCACCCCCGGTGCCGGGATGAAGGTCGCCAGGTCGAGGGGGATGTCCATGTCCGGGAGCATGGAGAGCATCCGGGGCAGGCCGACGCCGAAGACGATCAGGCCGAAGCCCAGTACCATGGCGAGCTGGGTCAGGCCCACGAGCCCCACGCCCAGGATCTTCCCGGCCATGAGCTGCCAGGGACGGATCGACGAGAGGATGACCTCCACGATCCGCCCGGTCTTCTCCTCGATCACCGCCCGGAGCACCGAGGAGCCGTAGACGAGGAGCACCACGTACAGGATGAAGGCGCCCGCGAAGCCCGCGACCATGCCGGCGCTCCGTTCCGCCTCGCCGGGAGCGTCCTCGGTCAGCCGCTCCACCCTGAGGCTCCCGCCGCCGAGGAGGGTCGCCACCGCCCTCCCCTCCTCCATCCGGACCAGGCGATGCACCAGGGCCACCCGGCTCACGAGCTGCTGGATCCCGAGCCGCCTGAGCGTGGACGGTGGGGCCTCGCCGCGCCAGGTCGCCTCGCCGAGGTCGAGCGTACCCTGGTCCAGGATCAGCGCCCCCGCGAGTTCCCCGCCGGCGAGCCTCGCCTCGAGCGCCGCCTCCGCCGGGGACCCCGCCTCTACGCGCTCGACCCGGTAGCCCAGTTCGGCGAGCCCCTCAGCCACCCCTTCGGCAAGAACCCCGGTCCGGTCCACCAGCGCGACCCTGTTCTCGGATTCGAGCCCCCGGGCGCTGGAGAGCGCCGGAACGGTGACCAGGAGGAGCAGGAGGACCGGAGCCGCGAAGGTCGAGATGATGAAGGTCTTCGTCCGGACCCGCTGGATGTACTCCCGGGCGATGACGGTGCGGAGAACGCTCATCGGTGGACCCCCGTGGCGGCTGCCGCCCCTCTCGCGACGG
>JBJHBX010000056.1:0-11783 GCA_050485725.1 Gemmatimonadales bacterium
GAGCTCACGTATGACGAGTTGCTCACCTACCTTGGCCCTGCCTAACGAGCCGATGAAGCTGACGGTCGCCTTCGGCGCCCGCAGCTTATCGGCGAAGCGTTATACGAAAGGCGAATAGACCGTTCATGAAAAGGCTCGCGCCCATCACTTTCTTGGCCATCGGACTCGGGGGTTGTTCTCCGGACCCCGTTGTCGACGGTGCCGATTCGCAGATCGATCTCGAATTCGCTGACGGTGACTATCTCCTGCCCCGGCTGTCACCAGATGCATCCAGGTTGGCGTATGCAGAAGTGGTGGTGGTCGACGACCGGGAGAGTTCGCAGCTCTGGGTCATGGACCTTGCCACGGATGCTAGAACCTTGCTCCTGGACGGCCGGGAGGTCGCGCGCCATGGCCACTACCGGGCTTCGGCGGTGGATCTTGAGTGGGTTGGGGACCGAGCGCTGATGGTTTCAATCCACGGCGGGGACATGGACATTCTGGCACTGACGGTGGATGCCGAGTCGGGCGACTCGATCGGTTCATCCCTCATCACTGGACCCGTTCCAGATCCGACCCCTGTTCAGGCGGAAGCCGCTGGGCGGATGTTGGAGCACTTGCCGGAGCTGGGTGGCCCGCCTCAGGTCCAGTCGGTCTTCTGGCGCCCTTACGTGTTCCTGAGCCCCGACAGTATTCTCCTCCGCCGGGACGAAGACGAGTACGGCTCTAGCCCTTGGTTGGCAGATCTAGGTGAAGGCACCCTGTCCGTGGTGGATTCTTCGTGGCCTTCGCACGGATCGCTTGCGGGGGGAGTAGCCATGAACGCCGGCCTCGCCGTTCTTCTCCGGACGACGGAAGGCCGGGTGGACATCTTGCGGTACTCGGATGGTGCGATCGAAGAGCTGAGCACTTTTTCCACAGGACGCATCGTCGACGCAAGGGAGGTGAGCAGGTCGGAGACCGAACTGGTGTTTCTGCTCCGTACACGCCATCCCTCGGAAACCGGGACGAATCATCTTCTGGTGTTCGACGGTGAAACGGTGCGGCCCCTGATTGAGCGCGAGGGATTGGTTGACGCGGACCTGGCCGTGACGTCAAGCGGCAGATTGCTCGCCGTCACCGCCTGGAAGGACGGTAAACGGGTTCTGGAAGTGCGCAGGTAGCTTACTGGGCAACCCTTTCGTATAACTAGAGCTTTACCGGTTCCGGCGCTTGGCGGCGCCTTCACTGCAACCCTTCGGCTCGTCACGCCCCGTGCGGGGCACGGGTCGCGCCGAGCTCTCCGGGTTCGGTAAAGCCAGAAACGTTAGCTGGTCTAGAAAGGATGGCCGATGGGACAGAGGCTTTTCTACAGCAAGTGCAGACCGCAAAAATGTGACGCGTGGCCCATCGCTGAACGTGCACGCATGGCGTTTGTTGGATATCCCGTCGCCGTGGCTGAAGCAAACGTGAATGAGTGGCGTGCGGTCGGCTGTCGAGCAGTGCTCAGGGATCTCGCCAGTGATGCATGGGATCACTCCTGGATCGCCCACTTAGGAAGGGGCTACCGCTCACAGGTTTCGGCCACCCGAAAGATCGCTCGCATGATTGGGGAGGGCTCGATTGTTCTTGTTCCTCGACCGAGCACAGGGGTCTGCTATGCTGGTGAGGTTAGTGGCCCTTTCCAACTCGTCGATCGCCCGGAGTGGGCCGACCAGTATTTCGAGCTTCGCCGGGCGTCGAAGCTCGACATGTCTAGAGAATCCGATCACATCGGCGATATCGTCCAGGGGTGGCCAGTGCGGGAATGGGCCCGGGTTCGATTCACGGCGATCCCCAGGTGGATTTCGTATCGGCTATTAAGCCGCAACACACTGGGCATCGTTGAATATCTTTGTGAGCCCCGCTCGTCTGCGCATGATTCGATCGCCGATCTGATGCGCTCTGAGCAGGTATATGCACCGCCATCGACCACACAACTGGAACGAGCTCTCTTGGATGTGCTCACGCCGAGCGCATTTGAACATCTAATCGTATCGCTCCTCCAACTCGAAGCGCCCGCCGGAACCCGCTGGCATCATATGGGGGGCAGCGGTGACGGCGGGGTTGATGGGATCGGAACCGATTCCGCAGGGCAGTTGCACGGCCTGGTTCAGTGCAAGTGGTACTATAGTGATTCGCCTAGTCGCCTCTTGAGGTCTATGGATTCCTCAGCCGCGCAACGCGTTGTGGCTATTCTGCACGGATCTCAGTCGGTGGATCGAGAGCTCGATCAAGATGAGCTGTTTTGGAATCGCAGAGCGATTGCCGAGCTGGTCCTTAAGCATCAGGATCGCCTTCCCTTGGCAGGAGCCGTAGGATTGTGGTGACCAGCTAACGGGGCGTTGAAGCTGTCACGGCGCTTCGCGCCGCGCAGCTTAACGCCAGGGCGTTATCCGTTGAATTGCGCCATCCGCGGGAACCCCTCGCAAACACTCCGGCCTCCGACCCTGATGGAGCGGAATCGTACATGGAAGCACCGCAAGCGTTTCGTGTCATCCCCAAGGATCGAGTCCCGTTCGTGCGGTTCATGTGCGAGGCCTTGGAGGCGGGGGGCTGCCGGGTTCTTCGTGCGTCCAGGCCTGACACCGCACCCTTTCGAATCAGCTTCGAGAGCCCGGACGGCGTTCGCATGGGCATTCCAGAGGCTTCCCGGAGCGAATCGAACAAGTCGCGTCCCTCGCCTGGTGCGCCCGCATCGTCCTGATGATCGCACACGGCGTCCCGTGCGTGTTGTGGTGTGTCCGTCTACGTTGAAGCCAGCGTTCGTGAGGGATCCGTGGGGCGAACGGACAAGGTCTCCAGCGTGGAATGGATGCGCGCATGCGCAGAGGGAGGTCCGAGGTCTGGAGTGCGCTGCACCGCCCCATCGATTCACGTGACACGTCATCCTCCAGGATGCTGGTGAACACCATGGCCAAGTACCTCATCTCCTTCCCCAGCGCGGCGATGGTCGTGCCCGACGGCGAGTGGGAGGCGGTGGGCCGCGACGCGCGTGCCGTGATCGACGCGGCGAAGACCGCCGGCGTCTATGTCTTCGCCGGCGGCATCGATGAACAGGTGCCGCCCGCGCTTGTCTCGGCTGACGGCGCAGTCCTTGACGGGGGCTACCCCTGGGCGCCTCCGCTTGACGGCGGCTTTACCGTGCTTGAGCTGCCATCGCGCGAGGAGGCGGTCGCGTGGGCCGCGCGAATCGCGAAAGCCTGTCGCTGCGACCAGGAGTTGCGCGTGTTTCAGTTCGACCCACAGTCCTGAAGGTGGCCTGTTCATGGGCTCAACCTGCCGTCGGAGAAGTCCCGCCGACTTGGCCGGCCAGGCTCGGTGGCGGCGCCGGTTGCCCTGAGCGTTCACGGCTGTGGTGAAGGCGGAGCTGGTCGAGGGGGACGGGGGGGTCCCACGACCGGGCGTCGCGAACGATGGCATTGAGGATGACGAGGAGCGTTCTCAGGCAGGCGGTCTGAACGACGCCCGGCGACTGCCGGAGCGCTGGCGGATCCACTCCGACACGGGCCGACTTCATCGGGCCCCGGACCTGCTCACTCCTCAGCAGTTTGCAGGGAGGCACGAAGCGACATCAACCACCCGACTGTCAGCCTGAATCCGGACCGGAATCGGGGCTACCCGCCGGCAAGCGCACATTTCCCGAACGAACCCTTGCAGGGGCAGGAGGTTACCCGAACGATGGGCGTCCAGGGGCCACATGGCGGTTGAATCGACCATGCACCGGGTGCCCCGTGGGGCGCTCTTCGAGCCGTCCGGGTAACCATGCTCCATGTCCTCCTTGCGCTCTCCCTGGGGGTGCTGATGCTGGCGGCGTACCTCTTCTTCGGCGGGCCGCGTTTGCCCCGCGATACCGACGAGATCATCGAACGGGTGTCGCGGCGGGACCTGTCTTGCCTGATCTCGGGGAAGACGGGGTACGCGGAGGGAAGCGGGGTGCGGATCTGGTATGAGGATCGGTTGCCGGGAGGTGAGGTGGCGGGGGTCGTATTGTTGAACTTCGGGATGGCCGGGGACGGGCTCTTCTGGCCGCCGGCGCTTCTGACGGCGCTCGGGGATGCCGGGTTTCGGGTGATCCGGTACGACCACCGTGGAACGGGGGCGTCGGACTGGATGGAAAGCTGGCGGCGGGAGGAGGCCTATTCGCTGGAGGCGATGGCCGAAGACGCCCTGGCGGTGCTCGACGCCTGCGACGTGGAGATGGCCCATCTGGTGGGGCTCTCCCTGGGCGGCTTCGTGGCGCAGGAGGTGGCGATCAGGGCCCCGCAGCGGGTGGTTTCCCTTACGTTGATGTCCACGGCGGGGGACCCCACGGACGAGTCCCTCCCGGAGCCGAAGGTCTGGGCGATGCTGCGGTCCGCCCTGCCAATGTTGCCGGCTCTGCGATACCGACTCCTTGGTGGCGAGTCGAACCTGGTCAAGGAGCGAGTCGCCAAGTTGATCGCCTACGACGGATCCGACGCCGTCGACATCGAGGATCTCGCCGAAATGGTCATCTACGACCACCGGCATCGGCGCGGCCTGAACCTGAAGGCGCTCCGGCAGCATCAGGCCGCCGTGACCATCACCCGGTCGCGGTACCCCCTCCTGCAGGAGCTTGCAATCCCGGCGCTCGTGATCCACGGCACCGAGGACCTGATTTTCCCCTTCGAGCACGCACAGAAGCTCGTCGAGCTGTTGCCGAAGGCTCGACTCCTGGCGCTCGATGGCGTGGGGCACTACTTCCCGATGCAGTCCGTGACCGAGGAGATCGTCTCACACCTTCGGGACGGCAAGGGGCCGGGGTAGGTGGGAGCCCCGACCTCGTGTTCGGCCGTGCAGACCGGGCGATTCTCATCGGCCGTGCGGGTGGACGGGGCCGTCAGGTCTACTGCGTGGCGGTAGGGTCGCCTCTCAGCCCGCACGCGAGACGACGTCGGCGACGAGAGACCGGCGACGCGGCGTAACGGGTCGCAAGGGGTGTCGCGGTCCAGGCATGGGCGAGAAGCTGTACAGCACCACAACGGAGAGATACGACGCTGTGTTGAAAGCCATCGAGACCGTGCGGATTGACAGCCTCCTTGACGATCTGCACCGAGCGCTGATCGGGCTTCTCCGTGGTTTGGGAGATGAGGAATGGCAACGCCCTACCACCGCAGGGTCGTGGCGAGTACGGGACGTCGTCGCGCACCTGCTCGATGGTGATATCCGCCGGCTCTCGCTGGCTCGGGACGGCCACCGCCTGCCGGTCTCCGGGCCTCTTCAAACGTATGAGGAGGTCCTCGGGTTTCTGAACGAGCTGAATCACGTCTGGGTCAGGGCGGCGGAGCGCATCAGCCCGGACATGCTCGTCGATCTTCTCGCGCACGTTGGGCCGAAGACGGTAGCCTTTCTGCAGTCCCTGGATCCCCTCGCGCCTGCGCCCTTCGCTGTGGCATGGACGGGCCAGTCGAACTCCCCGAACTGGCTCGATGTCGGCCGTGAGTATACCGAGCGGTGGCATCATCAGGATCAGATTCGTGAAGCGGTTGGCGCTCCGCCCCTTGCCTCGGAAAGGTGGCTCCGACCTGTACTGGACATCTCCCTCCTTGCCTTGCCCCATGCGTTTCGGGACGCAGGTGGCGAAGTCGATGATGTGGTGGAGCTGCAGACCACCGGGACCGTGCAGGAGAGATGGTCCCTTGTCCGCGAGGCATCGGGATGGGATCTGTGGTCAGGGGGTGTGGCCAACCCCAGGTGCCGCATCACCGCAGACAGTGCAGCCACCGCACGCCTTCTTCTCCATCGTACCCCTGCCGAGCACATCCACGAGAAGGTGACCGTTGAAGGAGACGAGCACTTCGTGGGCCCCTTCCTGCGTGCTCGCGCGGTCATGGTATGACGTGGCCGCGAACGAGCCGCCCATTCGGAGAGGGGTAATGATCGAGCTTCCCATACGAGACCCATGCGACCTCTGTGAAGGGATGGCAGGTCGCGAAGAGAAATGGGCGATCATCGATGAAGGTGAGCACACCTTGACCGTGATCAATCCCTGGCGGTTCGAGATCGGCCAGTGCTGCGTGATCACCCGTCGGCACGTTGCGACGCTGCTCGAGCTTTCCCGCCAGGAGTGCGAGGCCGTCATGGTCGCGGCAAGGAGGGTATCGGTGGCCCTTGTGAAGGCCTATCGACCCCTTGGAATCCTTACGTTCCAGAACAACGGCGTGTTCAGTGGACAGGAAACGCCGCACTTTCACTTCCATGTCGTGCCTCGACAGGAAGGGAGTGACTGGGGCATCGGCCCTCCTCAACTCGCAACCTTCGAAGCCGCCGGGCGCAGGCGGGGCACCTCCCACGATGCCAGCGGAGATGCGGAGCGACGAGAACGGGTCCAGGTGTCTGCCAGCCAGCTCACCGCCACCGCGAAGCTGATTCGTTCGCATCTCCCGGAGCACGGCTGATCCGGCCGAGAGATCCCGGTCGCACGCCGGGTGGAGCTCTGGCGCTTCTGAAGCAGGTAGCGCCCGTCGAGGAGATGCGGCTTCACGGGGGCGTGAGCCTGACAATGCGCCTCGCGCGCCGCAGGGTACGCCCGACGCACCAGGCCTCCCGGGAGGCCATCCCCTGAACTCGAGAACTGACCCTGCCTTATTCAGCAGGGCTGAAACGGTGAGATAGAGGAGCACAGAAAACCCATGGCGCATCTTGTTGGGCTGCAGTAGGTTGGAGGTGTCTAAGCCGCCCTTCCCCTGTTCCCCCTCAAAACACGCCATGGGTGATTTTCAAGGTACGCTTTTCCAGCCGGATTTCAACCGCAGCATCCGGGTCGAGGCGCGAAGTGAGCGCCTGAGCGGGGATGCGGGAGCCTTGCTCCTTCGGGAGCTGGCGGAGCACCTGGGGTATCGGAAGATCCTTTGCGAGGTGCTGAGGGACGGCCGGGACGCGGAGCGGATCCGGCACCCGTTCGGAGAGCTCCTGCTGACGGATCTGCTCCTTCGAGCCCAGGGGTGGACGGACCACAGCGACGCGACGCTCCTGCGTCAGGACCCCCTCCTCCGGCTCGCCGTCTCGGAGCGGCGCGGCGAGGCTCCGGTCCGAGGGGCCAAAGGTCGACGGACCCCTGACGGGCTCGCGAGCCAGCCGACGCTGTCTCGCTTCCTGGCCGCGCCGGCCGAGGAGGAGCACCGGGCTGCGCTGGGGCGAGCGCTTCTGGCTCTGGCGAAACGGCGGCTCGGTCTCCGCCGAGGTCAGTGGCTTGGCGAGGCCATCGTGGACATGGACTCGCTCCCCATCGAGGTCTACGGACACCAGCCGGGCACCGCCTACAATGGGCACTACCGCCTGCGCTGCTACCACCCGCTGGTGGCTCGCCTGGCCGACGGGGACTTCCTCGGAGGCAAGCTCCGCGAAGGCCAGGCCCACACCGCCGACAGTGGCCAGGCCTTCGTGCTGCCGATCCTCGAGGAGCTGGCCCAGCACTACCTCGAGGTCTGGCTTCGGGTGGATGCCGGCTTCCCCGAGCCCGATCTCCTCCAGGCCCTCGAAGCCCGGGACTTCCGCTACGTGGCCCGGCTTCGCGGCAACCGGACCCTCCACCGACTCGCCGAGCCCTACCTGAAACGCCCCCCGGGACGCCCTCCCCAGGAGGGGCGCACCTGGGTCCATGAACTCAGCTACCAGGCCGGGAGTTGGGATATACCCCGCCGGGTCGTCCTTGTCGTCCTCGAGCGCCCCGGCGAGCAGGGCGAACTCTTCCTCGACCACTTCTTCCTCCTGACCAATGCGCCTGCCGAGGAGATGGACGGCTTCCAGCTCCTGGAGCGATACCGGGGGCGTGGCGACGCCGAACGCGACTTCGGGGAGCTTAACAGTGCCTTCCAGGTCGGGCTCCCGTCCTCGCCCCGTCCCAAGGACCATTACCGGGGGCGACGGATCGACACCCCGGCCGCCCCCTTCGGGGCCAACGAGGCCCGCTGGCTCCTCACCCTCCACGCCGCCAACCTCCTGCACGCCGCCCGCTCCCTCGTACGCCGCCGAGACCAGCGGCTCTCCTCCAGGCAGCGCTTCCGCGATCACGTCCTCAAGGTCCCCGCTCGCCTCACCCTCGGACGGCGCCGGGTCACCGTCTCGCTCCCCGCCGACCGGGCTGGCCCCTGGAACGCCCTCGCCAGCGCCGTCTCAGCCCTGGCATCCGCCCGAGGCTCCCCCTCCAGCGCAGCCCCGTCCCCGGCGTAGGACCCACCGGATGGGGAGTCCAAACCACGCAACTTCCCTTCCCGGGGTAGGGGGCCCGTGTCCGTCACCCCCAACCGGCCTCGCGCGACCGACCCTCAAGTCCTATCCTCACCTTTTGGCCACCTCACCATGCCGTCGTGAATAAGGTAGGTTCCGACGATCTGCCGTCGCCGAGCCACGAGCGCGTCCAATGCCTGAGCATCTTCGGAGCGGAGTTCCCGGACCTCCGGCTGAATGCGGGCCGCGAAGAGGGCGAGCCCCCGGGCATCGATAGCGTCGGTCTTGGCCAACTGGCCTGTACTGCCGGCGAAATCACGGGCGTGGCGGGGATTGACGACCACCACGGGCACCCGGGCCGAAGCGAGCGCGACGGCCACCGGCGTCTCGAATCCCCCGGTGGCCTCAAGGACGACAAGGGCAGGATCCCGGCGAAGGAGTTCGGAAGTCTGAGACGCGATCCCCGCCTCGTCGTTGGCGACCTGATACACCTCCGGATCGCCATGGATGACCACATCGAGGGTGGCTTTGGAAACATCGATGCCGACGTACACCTGCTGTGACTCGCTCATCCGGACCTCCACGAAAGAGGGAAGCGGTCGGTGTCTCGATCTTGCAGGATTCGGGCTCTTGAGGCCCTGGCGACTGTCCGAGATCGTTCGACCGCACGAACAGCGCGGCGCCCAGGCTAACGCGCGGTCTCCACGGACCCTAGGCGCAGCGGGCTGCCGCACCTTATTCTACCCCTGAAGATGGGGCGTCGTCGACATACAAGGCCGTCGCCTGAAGCATTCCACCACACACGCTGCCCCGTGGTGGCGTCCTCGAATTCGGGGAGCCCTGGGCCGCCTGGTGCTACGTCGACGAGGCGGAGCTGCCCCGTGCGCGACCGTATCCTGCCGGTCCTGCGTGACCGAAGCAGACATCGTCGGGTCAAAAGAGGCCGAAACATGATCGATCAAGACCTGCACGCCGCCGCATTCCCGAGGCTCGACAAGGCCCAACTCGCCGCGCTGGAGGGCTGCCCTCTGTCGAAGCTCAAGCATTACCGCAACGGGGAGAAGCTCTTCGAAGCCGCGCAACGCGACTCCAACTTCTACGTCGTCAAGACCGGCGCGGTCGAGATCGTGGACGACGACGGCGATGAGGCGAAGGTCGTCGCGACCCTCGGGCCCGGAGAGTTTACTGGCGACGTGGCCCAGTTGACCGGGGGCCCCGCGATCTTCAGCGGCGCCGCCCGGGGCGAGAGCGACGTATTCGGGATCTCGAACGATGCCCTGCGGGAGATCATGAACGTCCACCCGGACCTGGGCGACGTCATCCTCCGGACCTTCATGGCCCGACGCCACCTCCTCCACGAGATGGGGGACTTCACGGGCCTGCGGGTGATCGGGTCGCGCTATTCGAAGCACACCCTCCGGGTCCGCGAGTTCCTGGCCAAGAACCTCGTGCCATTCACCTGGATGGACCTGGAGGACGACCCACAGGTGAAGCAGTTTCTCGAGGAGGCCGGGGGGCTGACCGAGACCGACACGCCCATTGTCACCTGGGGCCGCAAGCTGCTCCTGCGCAACCCCTCGAACGCGGAGCTCGCGGATGCGCTGGCCCTCCGCCGGCCGCTCGAGCACAGGGTGTACGACCTGGCCGTGGTGGGGGCCGGCCCTGCGGGGCTGGCTGCGGCCGTCTACGCCGCCTCCGAGGGGCTCAACACGGTCGTGTTGGAGCGAGACGCGCCCGGGGGTCAGGCCGGTCGCAGCATGCGGATCGAGAACTACCTCGGCTTCGCCACCGGCATCACCGGCCTCGAGCTTGCCGAGAACGCCGTCGTACAGGCCAACAGGTTCGGGGCGCACCTTCCCGTCGCCTCGCCGGTCACGGGCCTGTCGTTCGACAGCAAGTATGCGGTGCTGCACCTCGACAACGGCGAGACGGTCTCGGCCAAGTGCCTGCTGATCGCCACCGGGGCCGACTATCGCCGTCTGGACGTCGAGGGGTGCGAACGGTTCGAAGGGTGCGGCATCTACTACGCCGCGACCCCCGTCGAGGCCCAGCTCTGCAAGGGCTCGGACGTCGTGGTCGTCGGCGGCGGCAACTCCGCCGGGCAGGCAAGCGTTTTCCTCTCCGGGCAGGTCCGCAAGGTGTACCTCGTGGTTCGCGGCGGCGACCTCTACGAGCACATGTCGAGCTACCTCGCGAGGCGGAGCGAGGAGACCCCCAACGTCGAAGTGCTTCTCAACACCGAGGTCCGGCGGACGTCCGGGGACCGCTGCCTCCTCGAGGTCGAGGTCGTCAACAACAAGACGGGCGAGGCGCGGACGATCAAGACACCCGCCCTGTTCTGCTTCATCGGCGCGACGCCGCGGACCGACTGGCTCCCCTTGAAGATCGAGAAGGACGAGAAGGGATTCGTGAGGACCGGGGCTTCCTTGGAGAATTCGGAGGCGTGGACGGCACGTCGGCAGCCGCACCTGCTGGAGACCAGCCGCCCCGGAGTGTTCGCCGCGGGCGATGTCCGGTCCGGCTCGGCCAAGCGCGTCGCCTCGGCCGTGGGTGAGGGGTCGATGGCGGTTCTGTTCGTGCACGAATATCTGAAACAGATGTGACCCAGGGCAGGGGCAACGGTCCGCTCCCCGCCGCCAAGGGGGAAAATCGCGGGAAACCGGTGTCAGTTCAGTTGCCCCTCACGGGCCTGACGATTCGCTGAACCTGACGGCCGGCACCCGTTCGTGAATCGGCGTCCACGCTCCGGGCTCTCATCATGGAAGCGATGCCGGAGGCGCACGAACACGTGTCGGGAGGCCTCAGGTTCGGCTCGGCGCTCTACCGCCTGGGCCGACCGACCAACGTGGCATGCGGCCTCCAGCCGACGGAGATGCACTGCAAGCTCGATCTGCATCACGTCCGACCCGGGGCGGAGTTCTGGCTGAACTTGCAGCGCAACGTTGATCTCTGGGTCGCGGCGCGCGGGCTCGAACGGGAGCTCGCCAGCATCCGTCCCATCCAGGTTGCATGATGAGGCGCTGAACCTGACACGCCGCGGCGCGGCGCCCAGGTTAGCGCTGAGGCGATAGGTTGCAAACCTAGGGTGGCAAGCCACCACGGGGTGCACGAACACACGATCCGGAACTCGACGCTGCTGTTGCCGAATCGCGTCTCATGGGCCACACTGCCGTCACAGTCAGGAAGCTTCCAATCCTTGGGTGATCGGCCCCCACACCGCGTATGAGCCCACTAGCCGCTCTCGAGAGGCTGCCTCACGGTAGCCATGTGTGCCCGATCTATCAGCACGATCGGGAGCGGTTCACGGCGGCCAGTGCTTTCCTCGTACCGGGGTTCGAGCGAGGCGAACGCTGTCTCTATGTCGCCAGTGAGCCTGGGATCGATCGCCTCCTTGCTGAGCTGGCGGCCCGGGGGGTCGACGTCAGGGCTGAACTCGATCGAGGTGCACTTCACCTGCTGAGCGACCGGGACGTCTATTTGCGGGATGGGAGCTTCTCGGCTGAGGCGATGCTGGGTTACCTGGATTCCAAGGAACGTGAAGCGACGCGTGATCGCTTCAGCGGCCTCCGGTATGCGGGCGAGATGAGCTGGGCCGT
>JBJHBX010000057.1:0-11642 GCA_050485725.1 Gemmatimonadales bacterium
CGTCCCACCAAGATCCTCTGCGTGGGTCGGAACTACCTGGCCCACGCCCGGGAACTCGGGAACGAGCTCCCCTCGGAGCCCCTCGTCTTCCTGAAGCCGCCCTCCGCCCTCGTGGCATCGGGCGCCGCGATCCGCATCCCCGGGGTCTCGAAACAGGTGGACTTCGAGGGCGAGATCGCCTTCGTCGTGGGCAGAACGGCGAGCCACGTCTCACCGTCAGAGGCATGGGGCCACCTCTCGCACGTCGTTCCCTTCAACGATGTGACTGCCCGGGACCTTCAGCGCCTGGACGACCAGTGGACCCGCGCCAAGGGTTTCGACACGTTCGCCCCCGCAGGCACCCCGGTTCCCCTGGAAGCGCTCCGGTCCCGCGGCATCGACCCCGAGGGGCTCACCGTCGAGACCCGCGTGAACGGAGAGCTCCGACAGACCGGGCACATGCCGGACATGGCCTTCCCGGTGCCGGTGCTCGTGGCCTGGCTTTCCGGGATCATGACCCTCCAGGCGGGCGACCTCCTGGTCACCGGGACCCCCGAGGGCGTCGGGCCCCTCGCCCCGGGCGACCTGGTCCGGGTCGAGATCCCCGGGGTCGGGGCCGTCGAGAACCCCGTCGAGGCGGGAACGGGGCACACCGCGGGCGTACCCCTCCTCCCGGGCGCCGCCACCGGACGCTGAAACCCAACTTGGCAACACCCGTCCGGAACCGCGTTCCCGGGGGGGGTTACCACCTGCCATGACCCCCCGATCCACTTCGCCTCCCGAGGGTACCGAGGACGCCGGCCGGGCCCGCACGAGGCGCCGGGAGCGTCGTGCCGTGCTCACGGGTCTCGGGGTCTCGGTGGTCGTCCACCTGCTCGTGGTCCTCCTCTATCCGGGAATCATGGACCGGGTCCCCGAGATCCGGATGGCTCCGGCGCCGGCGCCGGCCGACCTGCCAATCCAGGGTGTCGAGATCGTGACCTTCCGCGAGATCGACGACGAACCCTCGACGGTCGAGGAAGAGCCTCCGCCGGAGATCGTGCTCGACCTGCCGGACCCCTCGACGGAGGAGGCCCCCGAGGCCCTTCCCGCGCCTGCGCCTCCGGCGGTCCCGCTTCCCGGAGAGGGCGTGCAGGCCACCGAACGCGATCCCGACCAGCGCACGGCGGCGGAGCGTCTCCGGCCGCAACTCGGCGATCCCCGGCTCTGGGCGCCTCTCGATCGATCCTACCTGGACCTGACCGACGAGGAGCGTGCCGAGATCTACCTGCGCGGCATGATCCAGAGCTGGAACGACTCGGTGGCCGTCGCGGTCGCGCTCTCCGGCGAGGCCACCGACTGGACCTTCACCGACGAGGAGGGGCGGCGCTGGGGGCTGTCTCCCGGGCGCCTTCACCTCGGCGACTTCTCGATTCCGCTCCCCTTCTCCTTCCAGCTCCCCCCAGGTCGCCGCGACGAGGTGGCCCAGCGCGACTGGGAGCTCCGCGACATCATGCGGGGCACCGCAACCGCCGAGGTCCGGAGGAGCTGGGCCGAGCGAGCCCGGGAGATCCGCGAGCGCCTCGACGAGGAGCGCGCCCGGGCCCAGTCCCGGGGCTCGGGCGGGGGAGGGGGTGAAACGGGGGGCGGGAGAAATTGACGCGCGTGGCCCCCGGGAACACCTTTCGGATTCGCTGATTTCCGGCGGTCCCCGGCGTTCCGGACCCTGACCCCCGGGATCCGGCGCCCCATCCATCATCTCCCATCCTCGAAGCGCGCTTCCGTGTCCGAGACCCTTCCCCCCCGCCTCGATCCCGCCGCCATCGAGAAGCCTCTCTTCCAGAGGTCCCTCGACCATGGGGTCTTCTCGCGCAGCGCCGCCGACGTCCTTGACGGCGGCGCGGATCCGTACGTCATCGTGATCCCGCCCCCGAACGTGACGGCCGTGCTCCACATGGGGCACGGACTGAACAACACGGTGCAGGACGTGCTCGTGCGCTGGCGGCGGATGCAGGGGCGGGCCGCCGTCTGGGTCCCGGGGACGGACCACGCCGGGATCGCCACGCAGAACGTGGTCGAGCGGAAGCTTGCCGCGGAAGAGGGGAAGTCCCGCTTCGACCTCGGGCGCGAGACCTTCGTCGAGCGGGTCTGGGCGTTCGTCGACGAAACGGGGGGCACGATCCTGGAGCAGCTGAAGGCCATCGGCGCCTCCTGCGACTGGAACCGGACGCGATTCACGCTCGACCCCGAGCTGTCCCGCGCCGTGCGCGAGGTCTTCGTTCGGCTCTACGACAAGGGGCTGATCTACCGCGGCGAGTACATCATCAACTGGTGCCCCCGGTGTGGAACCGCGCTCTCGAACGAGGAAGCCGAAGGGATCGAGATCGAAGGGCGGCTCAACCACCTGCGCTACCCCTTCCCGGAAGAGGCGTGGCCGGCCGCCGAGGCGGCCGCCGCCTCGGGCGCCGAGGCCGTCGTGCGCCTGGAGGGCGGGGGCTGGGCGCTTACCGTCTCCACGACCCGCCCCGAGACGATGCTCGGCGACACGGGGGTCGCGGTCCACCCCGCCGACGAGCGCTATGCGGCGCTCGTCGGGAGCGAGGTGATCCTTCCGCTGGCGGAGCGCCGGATCCCGATCGTGGCCGACGACTGGGTCGACCGGGAATTCGGGACCGGCATGGTGAAGGTGACGCCGGCCCACGACCCGAACGACTTCGAGATTGCCCGGCGCACGGGGCTCGCGGTGCTCGACGTGCTGAATGCCGACGCGACGGTGTCGGAGAACGCGCCAGAGGCCTTCCGCGGCATGGACCGCTTCGACGCGCGAAAGGCGGTGGTGCGGGCCCTCGAGGATGCAGGGCTCTTCGCCGGGTCCGAGGCGCATCGCCACTCGGTGCCCCACTGCTATCGCTGCGACACGGTGGTGGAGCCGCGTCTCTCCGAGCAGTGGTTCGTGAAGATGCGCCCCCTCGCGGAGCCGGCACTCGCCGCTTCGCGGAACGGGACCCTTCGGCTGCACCCCGAGCGCTGGACGAAGACCTACGAGGAGTGGCTCGAGAACATCCGCGACTGGTGCATCTCCAGGCAGCTCTGGTGGGGTCACCGGATTCCCGTCTGGACCTGCCTCGACGAGGCGTGCGGCGAGGTGATCTGTGCGCGCGAGGATCCCACCGCCTGCCCGCGCTGCGGGGGGAGCGCGCTCGAGCAGGATCCCGATGTCCTCGACACCTGGTTCTCGTCGTGGCTCTGGCCCTTCAGTGTCTTCGGATGGCCCGAGGAGACCGACGACCTCGAGGCCTTCTACCCCGGCCACACCCTGGTCACCGCCCCGGAGATCCTCTTCTTCTGGGTGGCCCGCATGGTCATGGCGGGCTACGAGTTCATGGGAGAGACGCCCTTCACCGACGTCTTCCTGCACGGCACGGTGCGCGATGCGAAGGGGCGCAAGATGTCCAAGTCCCTCGGAAACGGCATCGACCCGCTCGAGGTGGTGGACCGCTTCGGTGCCGATGCCCTGCGCTGGACCGTGCTCTCGATGTGCGGCGTCGGGACCGACATCCACCTGGACCACGAAGACCTCGAGGCGGCCTTTGCGCCGGGCCGAAACTTCGCGAACAAGCTCTGGAATGCGGGGCGGTTCACGCTGATGTCGGTTGGTGAGGGTCCGGTTCGGCCCCTTTCCGCCGTCGAGGCCGACCTCGAGGGGCCGGACCGCTGGATCCTGTCGCGGGCCAGCCGGGCCGCTGCGGGCATGACCGAGGCCCTCGAGCGCTTCCGTCTCCACGAAGTCGTGGAGCGGGCCCACCGCTTCTTCTGGGGCGACTTCGCCGACTGGTACCTGGAGGTGGTCAAGTCGCGGCTGCGGGGCGAGGAGGGCGAAGCGAGCCGCGAGGCGGCGCGGGCGGTCCTCGTGCACGTCTTCGACATGACGCTCCGGCTGCTCCATCCGCTCGTGCCCTTCGTGACGGAGCATCTCTGGGATCGGATTCCGTGGCCGGAGGGTCCCGGGGCCGAGCCTCGCCCCGAGGGGCTGTCGCTTGCACCATGGCCTGCCGGGGATCCGGAGAAGATCGATCCGGCGGCCGAGGCCGACTTCGCCGCCCTGCAGGAGCTCGTGACCGCCGTTCGCAGCCTGCGGAAGGAGTACGGCGTCTCCGAGGGAGCGCAGGTGCCGGTGGTCCTCGTGGGTGCGCCCTCCGCCTTCGCCCGCTCCGTCGAGGCCGAGGCCGCCCGTCTCCGGCAGATGGCCCGGGTGGCCGAGGTCACCTTCGCGGCGGCCGCGGTTGCAGGGGCCGGCGCCACCGCCGTGCTCCAGAACGGGACCGAGCTCTTCGTGCCCCTCGAGGGGCTCGTGGACCTGGAGAGGGAGCGCGAGCGGCTGGCCAAGGAGATCGACCGCCTCGACGGGCAGCTCCGTGGCTCCGACGCGAAGCTCACGAACGAGAGCTTCACGTCTCGGGCGCCGGCTGACGTCGTCGAAAAGGAACGGCAGCGCGCCGAAACGATGCGCCAGCAGCGCGACAAGCTTCGCGAGAAGCTGGCCACGCTGGGGGCGGCATGACCCGGCGTCGGGGCGCGATCCCGGGCTTTGCCCTTCTGCTCGCGCTGACGGCGTCCGGTTGCGCACGTGCCGTGGCCCCCACCGGGGGACCCGTGCCCGAACTGCCGCCGCAGCTCGTCGCCACCTCGCCCGACACCTTCGCGGTCGTCTCGCCCTTCGGAGGCGCGGTCCGCTTCGACTTCGACCGCACCCTCGCCGAGCGCCTCACATCGGGGAGTCCCCGCGACGCGGTGGTGGTCTCGCCGAGGACCGGAGAGGTGAGCGTCCGCCTGCGCGGGAACCGGGTGGAGGTCTCGATGGACGGGGGTTTCCGGACGCAGGCGGTCTACAGGATCACCCTCCTTCCCCGTTTCCAGGACCGCTACAGGAACACGCTCGATCGCCCGGTGGAGCTCTTCTTCTCGACGGGTCCGGCCTTCGATCCGACCCTTGTCGCCGGGCTCGTCACCGATCGACTGACCGGGACCGACGTGCCCGGCGCCCGTATCGATGCCGTGCCCGAGGGCGATGGACCCACCTACTCGGCGGTGGCCGACTCCACCGGGGTCTTCGCCTTCCGCTACCTGCCGGCCGGCCGCTACGAGCTCGTGGCCTACGACGACGTGAATCGGAACCGGCAGCCCGACTTCCAGGAGCGGCAGGCCGTGGCACGGGTCGACGTGAGCCCGGCCGATACCCTCGTCGTCACGGACCTTCCCCTGCTTGCGCCCGACACCACCGCGGCGGTCCTCGCTTCGGCCCAGGCCCTGGACACCCTGGCCGTGGAACTGACCTTCGACGACCACCTGGACCCCGAGTGGAGCCCCTCGGGGGTTCAGGCGCGGCTCGAACACGTCGAGGGCGCCGACCCCGACTCCGTGGCCGCCGTGGGCCCCCTCCCGGCGGTGCGCGAGCTCCTTCACGTGGACGAATGGGAGGCGAGGGAGGAAGAGCGCCGCGGAGCCGTCGAGGCCGCGCGGGCGGCTGCCGCAGCCGACCCGGACCAGGAGCCCCCGCCTGCCCCGCCCCCCGCCGAGCCGGACGAACCCACCGAGGAAGAGGCGGAACCGGATCCCGACGAGGTCGCGCAGGAGCCCCGCCTTCCCTCGCAGAACCTCGTGGCCGTGCTTGACGGACCCCTCCCGCGAGGTGTCCGGCTCAGGATCGTGGTGGAAGGCGTCGTGAACCTGCACGGGATCCCGGACGGCGGCGGCGAGGCCGCCTTCGACACCCCAGCTCCGGACGCGCCGGAGGCCGAGGAACCGCCTGCGGGTGAACCACCTCCCGGTGAGCCTCCGCCCGGTGCACCCTCCCCGGATGCGCCCCCCGGAGGCGCCGCGCCCTGACGTGACCCGCCCCGCCGTCTTCCTCGACCGGAGCGGCACCCTGATCCGGGAGCCCGACTATCCGATCGATCCGCGCACGATTGAGCTGGTGCCGGGGGTGGGCGAGGCGCTCCACCGCCTGCGAAGGGCCGGTTACCTGCTCGTGGTCGTCACGAACCAGTCGGGAATCGCCCGGGGGCTCTTCACCGAGGAGGAGTACCGGACGGTTGCCGCCCGCGTCGAGGCCCTTCTTGCGGGCGCCGGAGCCCGCCCCGACCGCACCGAGTTCTGTCCCCACGACCCACGCATCTCCGGCCCCTGCGATTGCCGCAAGCCGGGGGTGGGAATGCACCTGCGGGCGGCAGAGGCGCTCGACGTGGATCTCGCACGCTCCTGGTGCGTCGGGGACCAGGTGCGCGACATGCTCCCGGCCAGGAAGCTGGGCATGGCCGGAGCCGTTCTCGTGCGAACGGGCCACGGCGGGGAGGAGGCCCCCATCGTGCCCCCCTGGGCCCAGGTGGCCGCGGACCTGGAAAAGGCCTCGAGGCTCATCACGGGGGACCGCCCGAGGGCTCCGCATCCTTGAACCCCGGAACCCCTCGGGGTAACTTTGGACGGGCGTGGATGCGCCCTTCGCAGGATCCCCCTGCGCCCCCGGCCAGTGTCCGGGAGCGCGGCGCGAGCCGAGGGGGGCTCGACCCACGCAGGACGAACGACCCATGCAGATCCAGCTCAGCGAGACCGCCCTCTCCAAGGTCACCGGCTTCATGGAGGAGCACGGGGCCGGAACCGATGCAGGGCTTCGTGTGGCCGTCCTCCCCGGCGGATGCTCGGGGTTCCAGTACGGTCTCAACATCGAGGATGCCCCCGAGGCTGACGACGAGGTCCTCGACCTCAGCGGTGGCATCCGCGTCTTCATCGACCCCTTCAGCGCCCAGTACCTGGAGGGCGTCGAGATCGACTACGTCACGACGATGATGGGATCGGGCTTCACCTTCCGGAATCCCACCGCGAGCGGTGGATGCGGGTGTGGAAGCTCCTTCACCATCTGACGCGCTCCGCCCGATGGTGCGGCAGCGGTCCCGCCCACGCCCGAGCCCGGTCCGGCCATGACCCTCGTTCATGACGGAACCGGGCTTCGCGTTTCGGTCTTCACCGGGGGCCCGTTCCAGCAGAACACCTGGCTCCTGGAATGCACCCGGACGGGTGCTGCGGTCCTCGTCGATCCCGGCGCGGCCACCCCCGCCGCGGTGGCGAAGCTCGAGGCCGAGGGCCGCGCCCCCGGGGCGGCCTGGCTCACGCACGCCCACCTCGACCACGTGGATGGCCTCCCGGAGCTGGCGCGTCGGTTCCCGGGCATCCCGGTGGCGCTGCACCCCGCCGACCAGGTGCTCTATGACCGCGCGGCCGACCAGGCCCGCGCCTTCGGCATCCCCTTCGGCGGCGAACTCCCCAGGCCGAGCGTCACGCTCGCAGCGGGCGACACCCTCCAGGTCGGTGACTGCGGCCTCGAGGTCCGCTTCACCCCCGGGCACGCCCCGGGGCACGTGATCCTGGTGGCGAAGGAGGAAGGCGTGGCCCTCGTCGGCGACGTCGTCTTCCAGCGGTCGATCGGGCGAACCGACCTCCCCGGCGGAGACTTCCAGCGACTCATGCGCTCGATCCAGGAGGAGGTCCTGACGCTGCCCGACGAAACGCGCCTCCTGCCCGGTCACGGCCCGCCCACCACGGTGGGCGAGGAGCGCATGGGCAACCCCTTCCTCCTCCCCGCCACCGGCGGGCCGGGGAATCGTCTCGCGTGACCGAAGCCGGGCCCCCGGTTCGCACGGTCCTCTTCGCATCGGGCGGAGGCTCGAACGTGGCGGCGCTGCTGGATTCCCGCAGCGAGGGTTGGACGCCGGTCCTGCTCGTGTCGGACCGGGAAGAGGCCCCCGTCCTCGAGCTTGCCCGCGCCCGGGGGGTGCAGGTCGCCGTGGTCCCTCCCGGAGACCGCTTCGAGGACCGGCTCCTCTCGGTGCTGGACGGGGCCGGGGCCGAGCTCCTCGTCCTTGCCGGCTACCTCCGGCTCGTGCCGGCGGCGGTCGTGCGACGCTGGCAGGGGAGGATGCTGAACATTCACCCGAGCCTCCTTCCGGCCTTCGGCGGCAAGGGAATGTACGGCAGGCGGATCCACGAGGCCGTGCTCGCGTCCCGGGCCACGATCACCGGGGCCACGGTGCACCAGGTCGACGAGCACTTCGACGAGGGGCCGGTGCTCGCCCAGTGGCCGGTAGCGGTCCGCACCGAGGACACGCCCGAGACCCTTGCCTTGCGGGTCCTCGAAGCCGAGCACCTCCTCTACCCCGCCGTCGTCAACCACGTGGCCCGCGCGCTGGGCCGGGGCGAGGCACCACGCCCCCTGATGCCTTCCGATCTCACCCGTCACGGACTGGAGTTTCCATGAGCACCCATCGCCGCCGCGCGCTTCTCAGCGTCTCCGACAAGACCGGGATCTCCGACTTCGGACGGGCCCTGCACGAGCGCGGGTTCGAGCTCGTGTCCACTGGGGGGACGGCGCGGACGCTGGTCGAGGCCGGGCTCCCGGTGACGAAGGTCTCGGAGATCACCGGGCATCCCGAGATCATGGACGGCCGGGTGAAGACCCTCCATCCGGCGATCCACGGACCACTCCTGGCCCGCCGCGAGGTGCCGGGCGACCTGGCGGCGCTGGCGGATCACGGCTACGGGTTGATCGACGTGGTGGCCGTGAACCTCTACCCCTTCCGCGAAACCATTGCCCGGGGCGGGGTGAGCGTGGCCGATGCCATGGAGCAGGTGGACATCGGTGGCCCCACCATGATCCGCGCCGCCGCGAAGAACCACGCCCACGTCTTCGTGGTCGTGGAACCCGCGGACTACGCTGCGGTGCTCGATGCGATCGACGCGGCGGACCCGGCCCCCGAGCTCCGGCGGCGCCTGGCCGCGAAGGTGTTCGGGCACGTGGCCCGGTACGACCGTGCGGTCGCCGAATTCCTGGGGGCGGGGTCGACGGAGGTCGGCAGCAGCCCGGCCGCCCCCGGCGCCTTCCTCCCCGAGCGCCTCCGGGCGGACTGGGCCAGGCAGGAGGTGCTCCGCTACGGCGAGAACCCGGACCAGGAAGCGGCCCTCTACGTTCCTGGTGGGGCGCCGGTCGGCATCGCGGGGCTTGAGCAGCTTCACGGAAAGGCGCTCTCGTACAACAACCTGCTGGACCTGGACGGGGCGCTCCTGGCGCTTTCTCCCTTCGCCTTTTCCGACCGTCCGGCCGTGGTCATCGTGAAGCACACCACCCCCTGCGGGGTCGCCGTGGGCGATACCGTCGAGGAGGCCTACCGGAAGGCGCTGGCCACCGACCCGGTAAGTGCCTTCGGCTCGATCATCGCCGTGAACCGCGCCATCGATGGAGCGGCGGCCGGAGCCATGGCGGAGCTCTTCGTCGAGTGCATCGTGGCGCCCGGCTTCTCGGCCAGGGCGCTCGAGATCCTGACGGCGAAGAAGAACCTGCGCCTCATGGCGCTTCCCGAGACGGTGGCTTTCGATCCGGCCGACCTGCCGCTCTCCGAGGGAGCCTGGGATGCGTGGGTGGCGGAGCGTGGCGCCAGCGAGGACGCGCTCCGGGCGGCCCCCTTCCTGGCGCTCCATGGCCGCCTTCCCGACGCCCGGGTGCTGCGGGGGATCTACGGAGGGGTGCTGGTGCAGTCGGCCCCGGTTCCGCCCTTCTTCGGGGTCGAGGACGAGAATTGGAAGCTCGTTACGAAGCGGGCACCCACCGCGGCCGAGCGCGACGACCTGGCCTTTGCCTGGGCCGCGGTGGCCGGGGTCAAGTCGAACGCGATCCTCCTGGCCGCGGGGGGGGCCACCCTTGGCATCGGGGCGGGGCAGATGTCCCGCGTCGACAGCTCGAAGCTCGCGGTCTGGAAGGCGGGCGAGGCCGGCCTCTCCCTGGATGGCTGTGCACTGGCCTCCGACGCCTTCTTCCCCTTCCGCGACGGGGTCGATGCCGCCGCCGAAGCCGGGGTGCGCGCCATCATCCAGCCCGGTGGGTCGGTGCGCGACGAAGAGGTGATCGTTGCCGCCGATGAGCACGGCATCGCCATGGTCTTCACCGGCCGCAGGCTCTTCCGGCACTGAGTCGATCCACATGTGCCGGGGTGTTGCCTGAGGGTGTCGTGAACCCGTGCGAGCGCCCGGAAGAGACAGGATGACCCGACCCGGCCCGTCTGCGCAGGATTCCACATTCTTCCATGGGGGAAGCTGGCTCCGGCCGGCGGGAGCCGTGCTCTTCCTGGTGGCCCTGGGGGTGGGGCTGCGGGCCGGGTGGCTGGGTCCATCACAGCTTCGGGACTTCCTGCTCTCCTTCGGGATGCTGGCGCCCCTGGTCTGGATCCTGATCTACCTGGTCGCGGTCTTCATCCCCTACGCGACTACCGTGATGACGGTGGCGGCGGGACTTGCCTTCGGCGTGGTCCGAGGTGGCCTCCTGACCTACTGCGTCACCCTCTTCGCCAGCCTTCTCCCCTTCACCGTGGCCAGGCGTCTGGGGCGGGACTGGGTGGAAGGAAGGGTGGGCGGGACCCGGGCGGAGAAGTACGTCGACCTCATCAACCAGCACGCGTTCCTGGTCTTCTTCTACCTTCGACTCCTTCCCACCCTCCCCTACGAGATCCAGAACCACGTGGCCGGAGTCTCGCGGATCAGCTACGGCCACTTCCTGCTCGCGTCCGCGCTGGGAAACGGACCGATCCTCTTCGTGCTGGTCTTCCTGGGCGATGGGATGGCGAAACCTGAAGGCTCGCGGTTCTGGGCTGCAGTCGTCCTCTACGGGCTGGCCATCGTGTCGCCGCTCGTCCTGGGGCTCGTCCGCAGGTGGATGGGAAAGCCTCCCCTTCCCGGGTGGTGAACTCGAACCCGATCGGTCACCCCCAGCGGTAGAGGGCGGCGTTGATGTGCATCCCGGCCCCCACCGACGCGAGGACCACGAGGTCTCCCTCCTCGAGGGTGTGCCCGGTGAGCTCTCCCCGGACGATGAGGTCCAGGAGGGTCGGCACGGTGGCCACCGACGAATTCCCGAGCCAGGAAATCGTGAGGGGGAGAACGCCAGGGTCGGGGGGGGCGAGATCGTAGAGTCGGAAGAGTGATTCGAGGATCGCCTCGTCCATCTTGCCGTTCGCCTGGTGGAGGAGGAATTTCCGGACCTGGTGCGGGTGAACGCCGGCCCCGTCAAGCACCTCCTTCATCGCCGCCGCCACCATCCCCAGCGCGTAGCGGTAGACCTTGCGCCCTTCCATCTTCAGGAAGAGGGCCTCCAGGAAGGTGTCCGGGTGGTAGGATGTCCCCATGCGGAGGAGCCCGGCGTGATCGGCCGCATCTGTCCGGGCCGCGGACGCAAGGATCCCCGCGTCTCCTTCCCGTGCCTCGAGGATCACGGCGCCGGCACCGTCGGCATAGATCAGGCTGTCGCGGTCGTGGGGGTCCGAGATGCGCGACAGGGTATCGGCACCGATCACGAGGGCCCGTCGCACCCTTCCCGCCTGCACCATGTCATCCGTGAGAAGGACAGCCTGGAGCCACCCCGGGCACCCGAACACGAGGTCGAAGGCGATCGCCCGGGGGCTCGAAATGCCGAGGCGCGCCTTCACCCGGGCCGCGAGGGCCGGGACGAGGTCCGAGTGGCGCCCGCCTGCGCGAACGTCGCCGAAGTTGTGGGCCACGACGATCGCCTCGAGGGCCTCGGGGTCCATGCCCGACGCCTCGAGGGCCCCCGTCGCGGCATCCACCGCCAGGTCCGTCGTCACCTGGTC